>PWND01000142.1 GCA_003557965.1 Bacteroidales bacterium
TTAAAATGTTTTTTTCTGAAGTATAATGAGAAGGAATTTGGGCGCTCATTATACTTCAGAAAAAAACATTTTAAAAGTAATCAAACCTCTTTTTCTTGATGGTTTGTGGAAAGAATATAAGTCTGTCAGAAATAATACAAGTAAGCTGAGAAAATTTCACGATAAAATTTCAGAACTTAGATTTCTTGACCCAGCCTGTGGTTGTGGTAATTTCCTTGTTATTACATACCGGGAGCTTCGCCTGCTTGAGATGGAGATAATAAAAACATTTCAAAAAGGGCAAACTGTAACTGATATTTTTAATCTGATTAAAGTTGATGTTGACCGGTTTTATGGAATTGAATACGAAGAATTTCCGGCACAAATAGCACAATTAGCTATGTGGCTGATTGACCACCAGATGAACAGGCTTATTTCCGAAATTCTTGGAGAATATTATGTAAGGTTGCCTTTAAAGAAAAATCCTGTTATTGTTAAAGAAAATGCTTTACAGTTTGACTGGCATGAGCTTATTGACCCCTTACCTTGGGAGGATAGGGCTCAAAGGTTTGATTATATTCTGGGCAATCCGCCTTTTATTGGCAAACAACATCAAAACAAAGCACAAAAAGAAGATATGGATTTGATTTGGGAGAGAGTAAAAGGTGCGGGAGTGCTGGATTATGTTACATGCTGGTATGTTAAAGCTGCGGATTATTTAAACACACATTCTTCACAAAAGAACCATATAGATAAAAACGGAACGAAAGTAGCTTTTGTATCTACAAACTCCATAGCACAAGGCGAGCAAGTAGGTATTATGTGGAATGAACTTTTTAACCGGCATCATGTTAAGATTCATTTTGCACACAGCACGTTTAAATGGACAAATGAAGCACGTGGAAAAGCAGCGGTACATGTTGTCATAATTGGTTTTTCTAATTTTGATAATACCGATAAATACATTTATGAATATGAAACTGTTAAATCGGAGCCGCACGAACGAAAAGTGAAAAACATAAACCCCTATTTGGTGGAAGGAAGCGACACTGTTATTTTGAAAAGGAAAAAGCCTATATGTAACGTGCCGTTGATATCATTTGGCAGTATGCCAAACGATGGCGGATATCTTCTTTTGAATGATGAGGAAAAGAAAGAATTACTTGAAAAAGAGCCTCAATCGGTAAATTTTATAAGGCCTTTACTTAGTGCCAGGGAGTTTTTCAATGCTACTAACAGATGGTGTTTGTGGTTGGAAAACATAAAGCCTTCAGAATTGAAAAATAACCCTGAAATACTAAAACGGGTTCAACTTGTTAAAGAATATCGAAGCAAAAGCAAACGTGAAGCAACCAAAAAATTAGCTGCTTTTCCAACTCTTTTTGGTGAAAACAGGCAACCGAAAACAGATTATATACTTGTGCCATTACATTCTTCCGAAAACAGGAAATACATACCATTAGGATTGTTTTCAAATAATTACATAGCTAATAATTCAACAAGCTTAATTCCTAATTCTAACTTGTATCATTTCGGCATTTTAATGTCTGAAATGCATATGACATGGGTAAATTACGTATGTGGCAAACTTGAAGGCAGATATCGTTATTCAAATGAAATAGTTTACAACAATTATCCATGGCCTGAAAGTCCAACCAAAAAGCAGGTTTCAGCAATTGAAAAGGCAGCACAAAAAGTTCTGGATGTAAGGGTTGAGTACGATAGCAGCAGTCTTTCCGACCTGTATGATCCTATAGCCATGCCCCCAAAACTTGTAAAGGCACATCAGGCTTTAGACAAAGCCGTTGACAGAGCATACCGCCCACAACCTTTTATAAATGAAACTAAGCGTATAGAGTTTTTGTTTGAGCTTTATGAGAAATATACCGGGGGGTTGTTTGTGACGGAGAAGAGGAAAAAGGGCAGGAAGAAGTCAATTGATTGAACCAAATAGCTAATAATTATATGTTATGGAATATTTACTTCGCGCTTATACCCTGAAGGCTCCTGAGGTCAAGATAACTTTAGAAAAGTATAATGCACTGGAAGAAGCATGGAATATACTTTTTTATGCATTAGCAATTGAGGAAAAATATGAGTTAGTTATTTCAAATTACCTTGATTTTGAAAAGCAGATACTCAGCACATCTTATGATACTATGGTTCGCTCAAATGTTGATTATAATTATTTTCATGAAACACGTTTGTGTTTAAACGTAAGACTTGTCAATATGCTCACAGTCGTTAAGCTTTACGTTGATCAAATAAAACAAAACATTAAAGAGTGTATCCCGAATGATTCCACCGCAACTAATAAAGTAGAGAGCTTATTTTCATACGAGTATGAAAAAAGCAGAGAATATCGTTTTATGGAAGCATTAAGAAATTATGTTCAGCATTGCGGCTTGACAGTACACCAAACCCAATCTGGAGCAAGAAGAACTTCATTAGAAGAGGATAAATTATTAGAGTATTATATTGAAATGTCTACACTTCGAAGACATTTAGAAAAAGATGGAAAATTTAAAAAGGCAGTACTCAATGAGTTAGATGATAAAACGGATTTAAAAATGGCTACGAGAATTTATATTGAATCAATAAGCAAAATTCATGACTCTGTGAGAAACATGATATCTGAATCAGTATCAAAAGCCAGAGAAGTAATTGAAAGAGCACATAGTGAATATAAAAAAGTTTATAAAGGAAACATGGCTAATTTGAGAGCAGTAAAAATG
>PWND01000294.1 GCA_003557965.1 Bacteroidales bacterium
AGAAAAGCGATGCAACCCCAAGCCATACGTCCTGTTAGGGACGTTACAAATACCAAGTGATTTGACGTATTTCACCATTTTCTATCGGACAATAATGTTTTGTTTTTTAGTTATATTTTCTTGCAAAATTGATTTTGCCGGTTTGTATTGTAATAATATTAACTGTCAATGGACTTTTCTTCAGTTACAAGTTTCTTAATTATTTTAAATTCATCTTCTACTTGATAAAGCAAGTTTGAAAATTCTTCGTGTTTTTTGTTTTCGCAAGCTTCCATATCTTCCAGCAGTTTAGCCATATTGTCGAAACATAAGAATTTTGCCACCCCTTTTATCTTATGTGCTTGTTGCCGTGAGGCTACAAAGTCTTTTTCGTTTATTGCCTGCTTTAGCTCTGTAATGTATAATGACACTTGCTCGATTGATTTTGGCATAATATCGTCGTAAAGGCTTTCGTCATCGTTTATGCGGTTTAAAAAGCTTTTTTTATTGAAATGCCTGGCTTTGGTTTGTTTTATCTCAAGCCTGTTGTTTTGCGCTGTGTGAAATTTGTTCATTTTTCCTGATAGGTGGTTGTTTAAAACTTTGTTTAATACATCCTGGGTGATTGGTTTGGCTAAAAAATCATCAAAATCTGCTTTTATGCATTTTTCTTTTTCACCTGAAATTACTCTTGCTGTGGCTGCAATAATCACAGATGGTGAAATACCATTGTCTTTTTCATAATCCCTGATTTCGTGGGCAACAGTGTATCCGTTTTTATCCGGCAATTGTATATCCAGTAAAACTACCTGAGGCTTGTTTTTTTTATAAACTTCAATACCTTCTATACTGTTACATGCGCATAATACATTTGCATTAGGTATTATATATTTTAATTGTTCTTTCATTAAAAACTGAATAACTTCAGCATCTTCAACAATCAGGATACTTATATTCGCTTTTTCAAGTGAATTATTATCAGCTTGCTTGTCTTCTTTGCTTATAAAATCATTATTTGCCCGAAGGTTTCTTGCAATTTTAAAAGAAAAAGCAGAGCCTTTGCCAGGAATGCTATCAACAAAAATTTCTGATCCCATTTTCTTTATTATTTTATTGCATATTGCCAAGCCCAGTCCGGTACCGCCGTATTTTCTGGTTGTAGAGCTATTGGCTTGCGAGAATGCTTCGAATATTTTGCCCTGTTGCTCTTTTGAAATGCCTATACCGGTATCCTTTACGATAAAGCTAATGCAACTATGGCCATTAATTTTCGTGGTATCGTCATATTTAATATTAAGTTCTACTTTTCCTGCTTTTGTAAATTTTATTGCATTGCTTATTAAGTTTGCCAATACTTGTTTTAACCGGGTAGGATCAGTAAATATATATTCCGGTACGTTATTATCAATATTTAGAATAAGCTTTATGCCTTTTATATCTGCATTACTTTTGAAAACAGATATTATGCTGGTTGCTAACTGCCTGATATCTGTTAATACTTCATCAAGTTCTAATTTTCCTGCTTCTATTTTTGAAAAATCTAAAATATCATTTACAATATCTAACAGCATATCAGCAGAAATATTGACTTTTTCGATGTATTCTTTTTGAGTTTTTGTGAGCTTTGTTTTAAGCAGTAGTTTTGCAAATCCGGTTATGCCTCCTAAGGGCGTCCTGATTTTATGGCTTATATTAGCTAAAAATTCAGCCTTTGCATTGTTAGCTTCCTGTGCTTTCTTTACCAAAGCGCTTGCATATGAATTAGCAAGTTTAAGCTTTTCATTGGTAATGTTTAATTCATTTTCGGTATTTTTCCTGCTTGATATATTTCTTGAGTTTATAAGTATCCCCCCAACTTCCGGACAATCTAGCAGGTTTTGAGCACATGCTTCAAACCATAAATAATGGCCTTTTTCATGCATGAATCTTAACTCTGTAATTTCGGTATAGTTTTGGGTTTTAACCAAATGGTTAAATTCATTAATTATCCTGTCTTTGTCGTTTTTATGAATATAGTTAAAACATGGCTCACCTAACCTGCTGCCGGCTTTATATCCCAAAATTCTTTCAGTAGCTCTGTTTTCAAAAATAATAATTCCCTTATTGTTTAGTATATAAATTAAATCAAAAGAATTATTAACAATTGATTTACATAAACTTGTTGCATAAAAGTTTTTTTTCATATCCATGTCATTTTCTAAGCTGTGTTTTTTTTCATTATCCGTGTTAAATGGTTCAATACAACTTTTTCTTATTTTTGTTTTGTTCTCATATAAACCATGTAAAAGCAGGCAAACATTAACTCCCAGCCCATAAGCTATTTTTTCTATACTTTGCAGAGTAATGTTTTTTTCTGCTCTTTCAATCATGCCGATATATGTCCGGTGCATTCCGGCCCTGTGTGCAAGTTCTTCTTGCGATATGTTGTGGACTTTCCTGAGCTTTCGTATTCTTTCTCCTAATTTATAGAGCATTTTAATAAACTGGTTTTATTTATATATGTGAGGATTTCCTAGATTCAAGTTTTAAATGCAACAAAATTTTCTGAGTTATTCAGCAATACTTGTATTGGCATTTGATACTTGAACTTTCATTTATTAAAATTTAAGATAATTATCAAAAAATCTCGATAAAAATATTTATTGTGGTTATAATATACAACAGACTATAGTTAGCATTTCGTAAATATAATCATTATTGTCCGATAGAAAATGGTGAAATACGTCAAATCACTTGGTATTTGTAACGTCCCTAACAGGACGTAT
>PWND01000269.1 GCA_003557965.1 Bacteroidales bacterium
GGATGCGAAAAGTCAATGTCGTAATTATTAAAACTACCTGCAAAATTATTTTGTTCAGCTTTATACTCTGTTGAGTATTTCTTTAACAAGCAAGTGTAATATTCTGAACAGCCGCACTCAAGGCACCTTAGTGTTTCTTTTTCTGCCTGCTTGTCGGTATATCCCAGCTCAACTTCATGAAAGTTTTGGCGCTTTTCCGGGTCAATAGTCGGCATTTCTTCGCGCTCCTGCTTTTCGTAATAATCTTGATAATCTTCTTTTATCTGTTTTTTGAAGTTATCTCTTTTACTCAAAAATTCTTTACCGGGTGGAGTTATTTCTTCTCCTAAAAGATATTTATGACAAGAGTTTGCTGCCAGCTTTCCTTGAGCTATTGCCTCAATTAGTGTGGCAGGCCCGGTAACGCCATCTCCACATGCAAAAATACTTTTTACAGATGTTTGCAGAGTATCAGGGTTAGCGTCAATGTCACCCCATTTATTAATTATTAGTTCAGAATCAGCATTTTTGTTAATATCATCAATAAAGTTTACAACAGTTTTTTGTCCTATTGCCGCCAGAATATAGTCCAGTTCAACATCAAATTCACTACCATCTATTTTTACCGGCCGTCTTCTTCCGGAAGCATCAGGTTCTCCCAACTCCATTTTATAGCAAGTGAGAGATTTTAGATTTCCTTGGCTATCTTTATTCACCTTAGCCGGTGCAGTAAGAAACATATACTTAATGCCTTCAAGCTTTGACTCATGAATTTCTATTGGATTTGCAGGCATTTCCTTCTCGGTTCTGCGGTATAAAACATATACTTCTTCAGCTCCGCATCTCATAGCAGTTCTACAGCAGTCCATTGCCGTATTACCACCTCCTATAACACCAACTTTTTTGCCTGTAAAATCGAATTTTTTCCCGGTCATTTCCATATTTCCGAGAAACTCAATACCGGAAAAAATATTACCGGCATCATCATTTTCACAGCCTATTCCTGTCCCTTTTTGTGAGCCTATTGCCAATACAACACTGTCATATTCTTCTTTGAGTTTTTTATAACTAATGTTTTCTCCTAATTTTTTATTATAATGAATTCTTACCCCAAGATCGGTAATAGCTTTAACTTCAGCATCAATAATATCATTTGGCAATCTGTATGGAGGTATCCCATATCTTAGCATTCCTCCTGCATAAGGGTTTGCTTCGAATATGTCAACAGTATGTCCTTCAATTTGGAGATAGTAGGCGGCAGTAAGTCCTCCTGGGCCGGCCCCGATAACAGCAATTTTTTTATTTGTTGATGGTTTTACCGCAGGTGAAAAAGGAGAGCCAGACTCCAGATCTTTATCAGATGCATAACGTTTTAAATAATCTATCCCTACACCTACATCTTCCAGTAAATTGCGGCGACAAGCTACTTCGCAAGGCCGTACACAAACCCTGCCGCAAATAGCAGGAAGCGGGTTTACCTGCTTTATTAACTCAACAGCCTCACTGTATAATCCCTGGTTTATTAAAGCTATATATCCTTGAACATCAACGCCGGCAGGGCATTCTTCACGGCAGGGAGCTGCACAGTCGGCGTAATGGTTACTTGCCATTAGCTCTAATGCAAACTTCCTTGAGGTCATAACTCTCTCATTATTAGTAGAAATTTTCATGCCCTCAGTTACTTTTGTAGAGCAAGCCGGTTGTAAGCCTCTCATGCCTTCTACTTCAACAACGCATATATAGCATGATGAAAATGGCTTCAGCCTTTTATCGTGGCATAATGTTGGTATTTCTATACCATGCCTGTGGGAAGTTTCCAGTATGGTTTCTCCTTTATATGCTACGAGTAGTTCTTTGTTAATTACAACATTTAGTTTTTCCATTTTTATATTTGGGTATTTTATTATTAGCTTAGTTTTATTGCATTAAACTTACACTTGGTAAAACATACACCGCATTTAGTGCATACTTCCTGTTTAATAAAATGTACTTCTTTTCTTTCGCCTTCTATGGCATCCACAGGACATCCTTTTACACAAACGGTACAGCCGGTGCAGTTTTCAGGGATTACTTCGTAGGTTAATAGTTTTTTACATTTTACTGCAGGGCATTTTTTATCTCTTATGTGCGCTTCGTACTCATCCCTGAAGTATTTTATAGTTGTTAAAACAGGATTAGGTGCTGTTTGCCCTAATCCGCATAAAGAACTGTCTTTTATGGTATTTGACAATTCTTCCAGAGTTTCAATATCACCTTCCTGCCCTTCTCCTTCTGTAATACGTGTTAGAATTTCCAGCATCCTTTTAGTTCCTATACGACAAAAAGTACACTTACCGCACGATTCCTTTTGGGTAAAGTCGAGAAAAAACTTTGCAATATCAACAACACATGTTGTTTCATCCATAACTACCATACCGCCGGAACCCATAATAGCTCCAGTAGCATTTACTGAATCATAATCAATAGGAGTATGAGACAAGTACTCAGGTATGCAACCACCCGAAGGCCCGCCTAATTGAACAGCCTTAAATTTTTTATCGCCGGGTATTCCTCCACCCAGTTTATAAATTATTTCTTCTATTGTAACACCCATAGGAACTTCTACAAGCCCACCGTTGTTTATTTTGCCTGTAAGGGCAAAAACTTTTGTTCCTTTGCTTTTTTCTGTTCCGTATTTATTGTACTTGTCAGCACCATTATAAATAATCCATGGGATATTGGCAAAAGTTTCTACATTGTTAATGTTAGTAGGGTTTTCCCATAATCCTGATTCTGCAGGGAATGGCGGGCGTCGCCTTGGCATACCTCTTTCGCCTTCTATAGATGCAATAAGAGCAGTTTCTTCTCCACAAACAAAAGCCCCGGCTCCCTCCTTTATTTTTATATCGAAGTTAAATCCGGGGATGCCAAAGATGTCTTTACCAAGGTAACCTTTGTTTTTGGCCTGCTCAATTGCTATGTTTAGCCTCTTAATAGCAAGGGGATATTCAGCACGGCAGTATATATAACCCTCGGAAGCACCAATTGCATAGCCGCAAATTATCATGCCTTCCAGTATACTGTGTGGGTCTCCTTCAAGTAAAGACCTGTCCATAAATGCCCCGGGGTCTCCTTCATCAGCATTGCAAATTACGTATTTTTGATTAGATACATTGTTACTCGCAAACTTCCACTTCATGCCTGTGGAAAAACCACCACCGCCGCGTCCCCGCATGCCGGAATCCATTACTACACTTATTATTTGTTCTGGAGTGAGTTTTTCTTTTGATATCTTCTTAATTGCTTCATAGCCTTTGTTTTTCTCGTACTCCTCTATTGACTCAGGGTCAATGTGCCCGCAATTTCTCAAAGCTATTTTTACCTGCCCGTCAAAGAATGCCTGGTCTTTTGATTTAAACTTATCAGAGGCAACTATATACTCAGTAACAGGAGAGAATTTTTGAATATGCTTTTCTATTATTTCATCAACTTTTGAAACATCTACATTTCCATATAAGTATGATCCGCTGTCATCAATTATTTCTACCAGTGGTTCTCGAAAACAAGCCCCAATACAACTGGTCTTTTTTAATTCAAAATTTAGCTTGTCGGTTTCTTTAATGCGTTGAATTTCGTTGTAAGTTTTTCCTGCACCTGCGGCAAGCCCACAACTGCCTAAACCTACGATTATGGTTGTTTTACTCATATTGTGTTTTTTTAATTAAGCTTTTTATAAGGTTAATCATATATAGTGATATAGCTTTTAATTTTGTTCACTACGTTTTATTTCTTTTATTATTTTTAATGCCTCTGCCGGGGATAATTTACCGTATGTTTCCTCACCTATCATCATTACGGGAGCCAACGAGCAGCAACCTAAACAAGCAACTGCTTCCACAGTGAAAATCATATCGGATGTTGTTTCGCCATCCTTTATTTTTAAATGGTCAAGGATAGATTCTGTTATGGCAGTAACATTTTGAACGTGACAGGCGGTTCCGTGGCACATCCTTACTATGTTTTTGCCTACAGGGCTTAACCTGAACTGAGCATAAAATGTTGCTACTCCATACATCTCACTAAGCTTAAGCCCCAGATCCTTGTTTAGCTTCAAAAAAGCCTCTCCCGGTATATAACCATATAGCTCTTGAGTTCCTTGTAATAATGGTATAAGATTGCCTTTTTTGTTTTTATATTTTATTATAAGATCATCCATTAAACTAAGGTCAATAGCTTGAGTTTTTGCAGGTTTTTCTTTTACCTGGCTAATTCTTTTAATACGCATTTTGTATTTATCTTTAATAAACAGTGAATAAAATCATAGCTTTTAATACTGAAAACTCCAGTTTAAAATATTTTTATTGCGAAAAATACTGAAAAAAATACTACTATCATGAAAAAAAAATATTTTTTTTTCATGATAAAAAACTTGTCAAATTGAAAAATTTTGTGTAATAGAAATCTATAAGTTTTTACCTTCTTGGCCTGAAAGGTTTGCCACTATGAATTGGGTTAAACATCATATCAAATGTGCCACCGGTTGAAATATGCCCAACTGCTTTTTCAGGTGCTTCGTCAATGTCAACGACGATTCCTTTTTTGTCAACAGGTTCGCCATCTTTATTTACTTTAACAATGCCTGTTGGTGTAATCCCTTCTCCTTCATCGTTGTACGGGCGGCTTGAAATAACCCTGCCTGCCGGAATAACCTGCCTGTTCTTATCTAATACAGTACCATCCGAGCGAAAAGTAAACGGAACCTGATCACTATGGCTGCCAAAAACATCTTTGCCAAGGTTAAAACTTTGATCAAGCACAATTTTCCTGTACTGGAATATGTTGTTTTTCATTGTTTCAACAGAAGGAAATAAAATATTACCTTTAATGTAATACTTATCGTCATCTTCATCATAATATAAGTACTCGGCATTTTTTGCATAATGCCTCATTATTTTTTGCCTTTCTAAAATTCTTGATTTTCTGTCTATTTGTCCATAAAACTTTAAAGACTCATCATCGAAAATGGAATTAATTGTATGCTGAAGATTTAGTTTTTCAGTCAGGTTATTGTTGTTCGCATAATTTATGAGTTCATTTTTAATTTCTTCAGGCATAACACCATATAAATCGGCTCCTACAACGGTATAAAAGAAATAACCCATTTCTCCCATGTTTTTATCTTCATATTGATAGTCTTGTAGTTTTGACAAATGTGGCTTGTTTGAACAATATTGTCCATAATCCATTTCCTGCCAGCCTTTATCTCCCGGAAGCTTTCGCTGAAAAGACCAAACAGCATCAATGGTGTTTCCAACATTACCGTGGCAACCAATGCATTGAGCCATTTCTTCAGTTGTTTGAGGCCTGAGATCGCCAAATCGGTTTTCTATATAGGCTGCAAGAATCCACCCGGCTTCGTTGTCAACCCATCCCTGGCCTTCATTTCCGATAAATTCCCTGTATTCGTCATGACTATGGCCGTGGTCATGATCATGATCTTCACCAATATCTGCAAGGCTAACATCTTTCCACTTGTACATATATCTTATTTCCTTAACTCTTTTTGACCTTGTGCCGGGGAAGCTGTAATCAACAACTGTATTATCCTGTTTATTGTTTACTTTTACTTTTCCGTCTGCTTTCAGATCAACATAATGTAAAGGATGAGCAAATTCAGTACCAACAGGGTAAAATCCCTTTTTAACTTTTATATCTGAAGCATCACCATAATAATACCTTTGCTCGGGCCTTTGGTTTTTAATATTTCGCTCCAATAACTTAAGATTCCTTTTATATGTAAGCAGATTTATTTCTCCGTTTTTAGTCATGAATTCTTTCGGCAACCTTATATATACACCTGAAACACTTCCCGTTAATGGTGTAAAAATGGCATAAGGGAAAAAGTTTATTGCCCTCCATCCTGTAGCTTGATTGTATTCATTCATTACAAAACCATCAGGGTTAATATAGCCATTTTTGCCGTCGTTTGTGGGGTTTTCTGATTTATAAGGGAATAAATGATTAGGGTTTAAAGCAGGAAACAAAATCCACTTATCATCATCAGTATTTTTATTAAGCCATGAAGTATTGCCATTACCACGGGCTTTTTTATATGCAGCTTTCCAGTTATCCTGTCGGACATATTCAATATCTTCAATATCCGGAATTCTTAATCCGTCAGCTTTTATCCTTTCTTCAATCTCCTGCGGGTATAGAATATTTCTCCATAGTACGCGGTTTAAGTTTGGTGTAGGGAAAGAGTACAGAACCTGGTCATCAGCAATTGGAAAGTTGTTGCCATGCTTAATTGCCGAAAGGTAATCAGTATGGCAATACTTGCAAGCATTCTGCGTTCCGTATCCTGTTTCTATCCAGCACTGAGGCGGAATGGCAGGGTCTTCATTATAGCTGGGCTTGTACTTTGCTCCTGCTATTAACTCAAAACCTTCCGGGGCTAAACCCTCTAAAAAGCTTTTAGCACTAATGATTTGCGGATTTAAACCTTTTTCTGAAAGCTTTGTCAGTATATCAGGAGTTTTATAATCAGCTTTTCTTTCACACATTATTAAAAAGGAAAAGAAAACTACGATTAATGATATAAAAAGCTTAGGCTGGGATAAAATTTTTAAATACTTCATTTTGGATAGTTTTTTAGATAAAATGCTATCCAAATATAAAAAAAAACTTAATACTTATTTGAAAAAGTTGTTTATACAAACCAATTTATAAATCAGTTTGCGTTGGAGATATTGAACTATCAATGATATATAAAAAGAAATGTAATTAAAGATATTTTTCTCTACTCTTCTTCCAGGCTAAGCAGATACTCTCTTATTTCCATTTGTGTAAATGCATAATCCATAGCCGATAACCCATCATTATCAACTGCATCAATGTTTGCTCCATTTTCCATTAATAGCTTTACCATTTCAATACTTCCTTCAACAACGGCTTTAATAAGTGGCGTGGTGCCCTGGTTGTTTCTTGTGTTTACATTAGCACCGAGTGAAATTAACTCCTGATGTGCAGGAATCCTGTTCCTGTATAGGTATTTCATTAGTGCAGTATTTCCATCCGGGTCTTTAATTTCTAAGTCGGCTTCATATTCAACAAGCAGGTTTATCATGTCAATGTTAGTACCTTGTTCAACAGCACTCATAAGCGGGGTAACGCCATTATTATCCTGTGTGTTTACATTAGCTCCGGCGTCCAGCAATATCCTGGCAGTTGAGGTGTTTCTTGCAGTTACTGCCACCATTAGAGCAGTGGCGCCATTATTTGCTCTTAACTCTAAATTGGCACCATTATTTATTAGAACCCTCATGAGCCTGTTATTTCTCTGGATTGCACACTCCATTAAAGGTGTAAACCCGATATGGTTTTGAATATTTACATTTGCTCCTTTATTTACTAAAAGAACACCTATCCTGTAATGATTATGCTCTGCAGCTGCAATAAGGGGAATGTGCTGGGGGTTGCCACTGCCGTCAGGATTATCACCCCTGGCAAGAAACCTGTTTACTCTTCTGTAGTTGTCTTCAAGTACAGCATTATATAATCTTGTTTGTGAAAATAACTCACTTGTAAAAAGGAGCATTACACAGCTTAGCAGAATAATACTTTTAAACATAAACTTTTTGTTCATTGTTGTATTGTGTTAGTTTTTTTTAAAAACGAAATAGCTTCTTAAATTATTTTATATTTCTTTGTAATCAGAAACAAAAATAATTCCATTTCAATAAATATGGAAAAAAACCTAAAAAAACTTAGTAAATAATTTTCAAATTTAAATAGTTTATTAATTTTGCACATTCAAATGGCGGGGTAGCTCAGGTGGTTAGAGCGTCGGATTCATAACCCGGAGGCCACGGGTTCAACTCCCGTCCCCGCTACCAAAAGCCCCTGCAAGTTTTAAGCATGCAGGGGCTTTTTATATGATAAGCAGTTGATTTAATGATTTAATAATCAAAATTATATTATTTGATTTTTGTTTCTTATCTTAAAATATACTTGATGCTTTGTCTGCTTTGATTGTTAATAAGGCTGAAAATTAAAAAACTCCCGGGCATGCTATTGTTTAAAGTATATTTTATTTCTTGATTTTCATATGAAGCATTTACTTCTATAGTGTCAATAATAATACCTCTTATGTCGGTAATAATTAGCATTGAAGGATATTTTGAGTTTTTTACAATAATGTTAATGTTGTTATTATTGTTTCCAACCTTTATAAACTCCGTTGACTTTTTATTATTTGAGAGCTCGACAGATACAGGTTGATAATACTTATAACTTCCATCATAATCAGTTTGCTTTAACCTGTAATACCATATACCTTCATTAACGCCGATATCACGATACTTATAATTTAATAAGTCGTTGGAGTTGCCGGCACCTGTAACATATCCTGCGATTTCCCAAATATTTAAATCAAGGCTTTTTTCAATAGTGTAATAATCATTATTTATTTCTGTAGCGGTGGCCCAATTAATAATAACATCATTATTATCTGGCATTGCATCAAAAGATAATAAATCAACAGGCAGTGGGTCATTAATAATATTTCCATTAAAATTTTCAGTATTAAAACCGTCTACTTCGCCGTCTATGTATAAATTGCCATCCCCGAACAAAAAGTTTGTGTTTTCGTTGAAGCCATATAAATTATCCACATATATGTCACCATCAAGTACAACTATTGCATTGTTAAAAACATCAATGTTGCCATCAACTTTTAAAACTGCATTTTTAGAAACGTTTAGAGATAAATTGTTTCTTGCTGTAACATTTCCCAGAATCTCAAGATTTCCCTCAATATCAATTGTCCCATTGTTATTAAATGAAATACTACTTTCTGAAAGTACGTTATTTGGATAGTTAATTAATACGGAAGAGCTATTATTAAAAGAATAGGGAGGAGCTTCTTCAACCCATGTGTTGTTGTCATCCCAGTTGCCATCACTTGCAGTAATGTGCTGACTTACTACAAGGCCGCATTGCATGTAAAGGAAAATTAAAACAAAAAATAATGCTTTTCTCATGACAAAAAAATACATCAGTAAAACACTGACAAAAATAGGTGTTTTACTGACATGATTGTTGTTTTTTAAAATGTTTTTTTTAAATAACAACTTGAATTCAGACTTTTAACTAATTGCCTAAGAAAAGATTAAACATTATGAATAAAAAAAGTTATTAACAATAATTGCTTTATTATTTTTGCAGTTATTATTAAAAAGAACATTGTGATATATCCAAAAGATTTTGAAAAAAAGACAGGGTTTGCCCAGATTAGGCTAATGCTTGAATCTTATTGCATTAGCAGCCTCGGTAGGAAAAAGGTTTCCAGGGTTAAGTTTTCTTCAAATTATTCATGGTTAAAAACAACATTATTGCAAACTGAGGAGTTCAGGCAGATAATAATGTCTTCTGAAGATTTTCCAGCAACTGATTATTTTGATCTTGATAAAGTATTTGATAAAGTTAAAATAGAAGGTACTTTTTTTGAAGTTGAAGAGCTGCAGGAATTGTGGTTTTCTTTATATACAATAACCAGGGTGATAAAATTTTTACTTCGAAGGAAAGACGAAGAGAGTTATATGTATCCTGAACTAAGCAAGCTTTCAGAAAAAGTAGAGGTTCCAGGTGAGATAGTTGAAAGTATTAAAAAAATCATTGATGTACAAGGCCACGTAAAAGACAATGCCAGCGATGATTTGAGGAAAATACGAAATGAGAAAGCCCTGCTTGAAGAAAAAGCCGGCAAGAGAATAAATCAAATGTTGCAACAGGCGAAATCTGAGAAGTGGCTTGAATCGGATACAGAGCTTTCAATTCGCAGCGGCAGGATGGTAATCCCGGTTCCATCAGCATATAAGCGTAGAATTAAAGGATATGTTCATGACCAGTCAGCAACCGGCCAAACTGTCTATATGGAACCAGCAGAGGTGTTTGAAATAAATAACGAGATAAAGGAATTGGATTTTGCGGAAAGACAGGAAATCATAAAGATCTTAACATCTTTTACAGATTTCTTCAGGCCGTATCTTGATACAATAAAATATGCTTATAATTTTCTTGGTATTGTTGACTGCATAAGGGCAAAGGCAAAACTTGCCATAGAAATTAATGCACAGATGCCTGTTTTGGTAAATAAGCCATGTATGAGCTGGGCCAATGCCATACATCCATTACTATACTTGTCATTCAAAAAACAAAAAAAGAAAGTTGAGCCATTGAGTATAAGTTTAAATGATGAACAAAGAATACTTATTATTTCCGGGCCAAATGCAGGAGGAAAATCTGTAGCATTAAAAACTTGTGGCTTGCTTCAATACATGATTCAATGCGGGATTCTTATCCCTGTTGAAAGTTATTCTGAAGTTGGGATATTTTCAAAGATATTCATTGATATTGGTGATGAGCAATCAATAGAAAACGATTTAAGTACATACAGCTCGCATTTGCATAGTATGAAAAACTTTTGCAAATATGTAAACAATGCAAGCTTATTTCTTATTGACGAGTTTGGGGCAGGTACAGAACCAAAAATTGGTGGTGCTATTGCTGAGTCTATTCTTAATGAGTTAAATTCTAAAAAGGCAATGGGTGTAATTACCACACATTATGCCAACCTAAAACTCATGGCAGCAAACCATGATGGAATAGTAAACGGTTCAATGCTTTTTGATACCAGGAACATCAGGCCTTTATATAAGCTGAAAGTTGGTAACCCGGGAAGTAGCTTTGCTTTTGAAATTGCGAAAACTATTGGCTTGTCGGAAAAGGTTTTAAGTCGGGCAGAAAAATTAGCCGGAAGTGATGAAGTAGATTTTGACAAACAGCTTCAGGACATGGAATTAAAAAAAATGGAGCTTGAAGAAAAGGAAAAGCAATTAAAATCTGCTGATAATTTTTTGTCGGAAATGATTGATAAATATGAAAAACTTCATAATGATGTTGAGGGTAGGAAGCATGAAATACTCAC
>PWND01000322.1 GCA_003557965.1 Bacteroidales bacterium
CAGAATTAATAATCCCACTATAGATGCCTTAGAGAATCTTGTTGCTGAGCTTGAAGGTGGTTACAGAGGCATAGCTACTGCTTCAGGTATGGGAGCGGTAAATACTATATATATGGCTCTTTTAAGTCAGGGTGACCACATGGTTAGTACTGCTGCAGTATATGGCCCTTCAAGAGTTGTAATGGAAAAGCATTATTCGCGCTTCGGAGTGGAGTCAACTTATGTGGATACTTCAAAACCTGAAAATGTTAAAAATGCCATTAAACCTAATACCAAGGTATTGTTTATAGAAACTCCTTCAAACCCCACAATGGCAATTACTGACATTGAAGAAATGGTGAAAATTGCAAAAGATAATAACCTTACTACAGTGGTAGATAACACATTTTGTGGGCCGTATTTGCAAAAACCCCTGGATATGGGAATTGATATTGTTTTTCACTCTGTTACAAAATCTATGAATGGCCATGCTGATATAGTGGGAGGTATTATTGTTGTTAAAGAAAAAGAACTTTACAATAAGGTTAGGGCAATGATGGTAACTCTTGGATGCAACATGGACCCGCATCAGGCATATATGGTTATAAGAGGCCTTAAAACCTTATCATTGCGCATTGAACGATGCCAGCAAAACGCTATAGAAGTTGCAAAATTTCTTGAATCACATGAGAAAATTCAATGGGTTAAGTATCCCGGATTGAAATCGCACCCCCAATATGAATTAGGTAAAAAACAAATGCAAGGGCCTGGCGCAATGATCTCATTTGAAGTTAAAGGCGGGATAGAAGCAGGCAAAATATTGATGGATAATGTAAAACTTGCAATATTGGCTGTATCTTTAGGAGGTATTGAAACGCTTATTCAGCACCCGGCTTCTATGACACATTCAAAAATGGATAAAGATGCAAGAGAAAGTGCTGAAATAACCGATGGACTGGTAAGGTTTTCTGTAGGTATTGAAAATGTTAATGATATTGTTGATGACCTTTCGGAAGCCTTAGACAAAATACCATAGTTTTTTTTAATTGGAACTAAGGCAGCAGTTGTTTTAAATTATTTTTAAAAATGAATTAAAACCTTATATAGCCTTGTAAATTATTATTATTTTTGTGCCCCTTATAAAATTTAATGTTTAGAATTTATAATTTTTGTGAACCTATTTTATGCTGCTAAATAATTATTTGCAGCAGGAAATTACTCATAACCAAAGTGTTATTTAATATTACGTACTCTAATGGAAAACAAAAGCGAACTTAAGCCTGATGCTGAAAACAAATTAGAACAATCAGGCCAAAAGACTTCTGATCCGGAAAAAAACTCCGGTGAAACAAAAAAACAAAAAAAAGCTACTGAAAAGCCGGAATCAGAGCAAAGCGAAAAGGCTGATTTAGCAGAAGAAGAAAAAGCAGCAGAAAGTAAAAGCAGCCCTGATGAAAAGCCAAAGAAAGCAACTACTGAAAAGCCCGAATCAAAGCAAAGCGAAAAAGCTGATATAGCAGAAGAAGAAAAAACTGCAGAAAGTAAAAGCAGCCCTGATGAAAAGCCAGAGGAAGAAACTACAGAAAAGCCGGAATCAGAGCAAAGCAAAAAAGCTGATTTAGCAGAAGAAGAAAAAACGGCAGAAAGTAAAAGCAGTCCTGATGAAAAGCCAGAGAAAGCAACTACTGAAAAGCTGGAATCAGAGCAAAGCAAAAAAGCTGATTTAGCAGAAGAAGAAAAAACGGCAGAAAGTAAAAGCAGCTCTGATGAAAAGGCAGAGAAAAAAGAAGCTTCATCAGTTGAAAGTAAGGCAGAAGTTGAACAAGCAGAGGAAGATCCCGGGCAGGTAAGCACAGAGCAGGAAGATGCTGTAAAAACTAAAGCTGCTGAAATTAAGCAGGAGAAAACGCCTGAAAAACCTTCAGAAGGAAAAGAAGTTGAAAGCGATGAAGACGAAGAAGATATTTCAACTAAATACGAAGAGCTGGCTAAAGAAGAGTTGGTGGAAGCCATTGAAGCTATAGTACAGAACGAAGATGTAAATCATATAAGAAAGCATATCGGTGCAATAAAAGTAGCATTCAGAAAGCATATAAAGAATGACAGCTTAAGCACTTATGAAAAAGATTTTTCTGAAAAAACTGAAGCACAAGATCAAAAAGCTGAAAGTGAAGTTAATGCCGACCCATTAGTAGAAAGATTTGATAAGGCATTTAGGATTTATAAAGAGAAAAAAGCTGCTTATGACCAGGCGCTTGAAAAGCAGAAACAGGAAAATCTGAAATCCAAAGAAGATATACTCGAAGAGCTAAGAAACTTAATTGACTCAGAAGAAGAGCTCAAAAAAACCTATGATCAGTTTAGAAGCCTTCAGGATAGGTGGAAAGAAATTGGCCCGGTGCCTCAAAATGCCAAGAGCACATTATGGAATAATTTCAACTTTTTGGTAGAAAAGTTTTTTGATAAAGTTAAAATTAATAAAGAATTAAAAGACCTTGATTTAAAAAAGAACTTAGAGAGCAAGACTGAGTTATGCGAAAAGGCAGAGGCGCTATTGCTGGAAACGTCAATAACCAAGTCTTTCCAACAATTGCAAAAACTGCATGAAGCATGGAAAGAAACCGGCCCCGTTCAAAATGACATGAAAGATATGCTATGGGAAAGGTTTAAAGCAGCCAGCGATAAAATAAATAGAAGGAGGCAGGAGTTTTACGAAAACCTTAGAGAAGAGCAAAAGAAAAATTATGC
>PWND01000181.1 GCA_003557965.1 Bacteroidales bacterium
GCAAAGCGGGCGTCTTATCTGGAAAACAGGAAAAACTTTTGTTAATGAATTTTACAGAGATTTACCCGACTGACTTTTTAAACCATATAAGACATATAAGGTTCGGGTTTTAATTTTTATTGATGTTAATAGAAAACTCTCATATGATCTTATATGCCTTATATGGTAAAATCATTTATGGTTTACAGGTGTGGATGCCGTTTTTATCAAGTAGTTTAAAATCGCTTTCATAATTCCCTGTTATTCTTTGGTTTACACATTTTGTTTTTGCAAAGCGGATGTCTTATCCGGAAAACAGGAGAAAAAGATCAAGAAGCAAGCGATGCCTGATATAATCTCAATATAATCAGATGTTTAGCGTTAAGGAAATATCAGCTTTTTCTTTTTCTAAATAAACTGATCCGAAAGTCTGAAAGTTTTTCCCTTAAACTACGGTCTTTTTTGATTTTTATACTTTCTTTCTGCTTCCTTTTGCTGGCACTGCCTAAAAGGAAACCGTAAGGCTCCATGCCTGGAATTTCATCAAGTATAACTTTCAGTATTGCTATTCCGGGAATAAACAAGATCATACCTGCCAAACCCCATATAAAGTTCCCAATAAACAAAGCTATAATTGTCATTAATGGGTTCATTGATACTTTGCCTCCAACAATTCTTGGAGTAAACAGGTTGCTTTCAAATAGCTGAATAACATAAAATCCCAAAAATACACCAAAAGGGTACCATAATGTGTCTTTCGTTAATAAAGCATAGAATATTGGCAATGCCGAGCCTATGAATGGCCCAAGGAATGGAATTATATTTAAAAGAGCTGCAAATACACCAAAAAGTAAAGCATGTTGAATATCAAATGATAATAGCATGGCAGTGTTTAAAACTGCCAGAATAACAATTACAATGAACATACCTGTTATGTAATTTTTAACAACTAACTGTACATTGTGAATTATTCTGCTTACTTTTTCATTGTTTTTTTCACCGAAAGCCCTTAAAACAAAAGTAACCAGGAATCGTCGGTAATAAAGGAAAAGAAATATATATATTGGAATTATAAACAGCATGGTTATAGTTGCTGCTGTGGCCATTATTCCCTGTGTTAATGACAAAATGTTTTCTGACAAATACTCAAAAGCAACATCCTTTATTTGCGACATTGATATTGGGACTGCTCCTTCAAAGTTAGCTTCAATAAGTATGTTGATCTCATTTATTAATTCAGAAGCTCTTCTTTCTAGGAGGTGTATGTCTTGCGCAAAGCCCAGAAGCTGGTTGTAGAAAAAGAATAATAAGCCAGTAATGAAGCTGAGCAAAGCCACAACACTAATGCCTACGGCCAACACAGAAGGCACTTTTTTCCTTTCAAGCCATGAGGTGAATGGACTTACTAAAACTGCTAATAATCCTGAGACCAAAAGAGGCACCAGAACAGCTTTTGCCTCCATCATAATTATTAATGTAATAAAAACTCCGAGCAATATTAAAACCAGTCGAAGATATGCAGGCAGTTTCACAGTATTCATATCAAAACTTTTTAATTAATACAACTATTATTTATACTCAATACATATTGTTCAATAACGTTTAGTTTTTTTGCGGTTTCCCAACCGCTAAAACCTTTGATATTTTTGTAGTTAACAGATTCTTTGTATGCCTGATAGTATTTGCCGGCCACAGGAATATATGACCAGTGCCATTTTTCTTCTTCATATCCTGTTTCTCTGTTATTACCTACTTTTGTGTAAGGTTGACAAAATCCAAAATTACCGGCGTTAGCTAACAGCCATTTGTACACTTTTTTTCCGTATCCATCTTCAAAGTAGCTGTTGTTGAGGCTATTCAGGTCAATGTCAGTTCCCCAGTGATGCCTTGATGTTCCCGGCATTGCACTAAATCGCATTATTTCCAGTGCCCGCTTATTAGGATCTTCAATATCAGTAGCTACTATTCCGCCATGTAAAACCTGGTTGCCATGCCATTTGTTTTCCCAAATCCTTTTTTGATGGTTAAATGACCTGAAACCCGACAATATCAATAAAGAAATTCCTTCTTTTTCGGCAGCCTTATGCATTTTCTTAAATGAATCGTAAGCTTCTTTATGCATATAAATCCCTTCTCTGCTTGCGTACTTTAACGGCACAGGCATAAGCTCAACACTTTCTGAAGGATTAACTTTACCAAGCAATATCTCTTTTGATATCATTGCTTTATTGTTTTTGAAATTTGTTGTATCTGAGAGTAATACAGTATCATGTTTCTTTTCAGAATTTTGCTGATGCTCAACTCTTACTGTAGCTCTTCTTGCGTGGCGCATCCCTCTTGAATAAATTAGCAAGAAAGCAAGTAGCAAAGCTAAGAGGATAATTACTATTTGCTGTATTTTACTCTTTTTCTTTTTAGCCATATTTTACTTCAACCATTTATCAAGCCATTTAAAGAACTCTCTTTGCCATAAAATACTGTTTTGAGGCTGCAATACCCAGTGATTTTCTTCAGGGAAAAACAAGAAACGGCTTGGAATTCCTTGAAGCTGTGCAGCATTAAAAGCTTCAATTCCTTGAGTATATGGGATTCTGTAGTCTTTTGCTCCATGCACAACCAAAATTGGCGTGTCCCAATTACCAACAAAATTATGTGGAGAAAAGTCATAGCTGTGTGGCTTTGGGTCTTCCCAGTATGGGCCTCCGATATCATGGTTGGCAAAAAACATCTCTTCTGTAGAACCATA
>PWND01000010.1 GCA_003557965.1 Bacteroidales bacterium
GGCTGAGTAAGCCAAAAGTGAGAATAACCTTGCGATCTTCAAAATTATATTTTTTCTTTACTTTTTCATGCGTTAAGCCTGGATAATCAGGCACACCATGTTCAATGAGGGCAATTTTCTCCTGGGGTATATCATAAATGTTTATTAAGAAATCTACCGCTTTATGGCTCATAACTATTATTTTCTTTGCTATCCTTCCAATTTCCTGTACAATGTTTTTTTGTACAAAAGACGGATCTCGCAAAACAGTATGAAAGGTTACAATAAGTGGAACTTTTAACCGGTGAAGCATAGGTAAAATATACACTCCGTCTTCGCCACCAAAAATGCCAAACTCATGATTTAAAATACAAGCCTGGGAATCACTAAAATTAATGTATTTAGCAGCATTGATATAGTCACGTTGATGCTCCTGGCGAATTGTAAACTTAACCTCTTCAGGATATTCCAGTTCATGCTCCTGGCCGGGGCTGTTAAGGGCTACTACATTTGTGTGTTTGATAACCTCTTTATCTTTGGTGTTAGAGACAATAGCCTTTATAAGGTTATTGGTAAAAGTGCCAATACCGCACTGCCTGGGGGGATAAGTGCCAACATATGCTATTTTCATATCGTTATAATTTTATGTTAAAACCGAATTCTTCCTTTGTAGTTAATATTATACCTAAAATTCTAAAATGAATTATAAATGAATTTAAAAAATCACAAATCGCAAATTACAACCGAACAAAGTGAGCTCACGAACACCAATTAAATAATAAATATGTGAGTAAATAAATATCAATTTTACAAATACTAAATTCCAAACACATAATTCCATTTTTTCATTTCATAGATGATATTTTTTTAAAATCTGTTTCGAATATTGAATCTTTGAAAATTGGTCTTTTTTTGAGTTTTGATTATTGTTATTTGTAAATTTCAATTTAGAAATTTAGGTTATAATAATAAGGCATTCAAAGTTAACAAAACTTTTTAATACAGGCCTAAAACCTTGCAATGATGTGTTAAGGCCTGTATATCAGGGCAGAATAAAATATTTTTTCTTCAACGCAACGTTTTGATGGTTTTTTGCATCTATATTAATAAGGAAACCAATCCGGGGCATTTATATCTCAAAGCAGCCAACTTTATCAGGTTTCAGTGTAAACCGGATCTCCTCAAAAAGCCAAATTAGCAAAAGGTGTTATGCCCTGGTTGGTTTGAAATTCGGGTTTTTAGGTAATGGTCGCACAAAACTTCATCACCCTGCAAAGGGATGAAAAGCTTATTCGCAACATTAACCACTATCAGAGAGCAAGCGACCATTTACCTTAAACCCTTTAATCAACTAACACCCAACTGAAAAAGTTTTAATAAAGCTAAAAGGCAACCCTAATTGCGGGTAAAGTAAATAAAAACAATAATATAGATTTATAACTATAAAAACATATTTCACCTGTTAAAATGGAATAATATTTGTTTTTTGTTTCGTATATTTGTTTAATGTTAGTTTGGAACGAAAGAGGAAACATACCCGGTGGAAACTGTTGATAAAATAATCAAAAAGTGTCTTAAAAACAATAGGAGTGCGCAAAAGCAACTTTACGATTTGTTTTCTGCAAAGATGTATGGCATTTGTTTGAGATATGCAAAAAACCATCATGATGCACAGGATATCCTGCAGGAAGGGTTTATGATTGTTTTTAGCAAGTTGCACACTTTTAATAGAGAAGGTTCTTTTGAAGGTTGGGTTAAACGAATCATGTTTAATGCTGCTGCTCAAAAATATCGTGACAAAATTTCACACCTAGCAGTTGAAAGCATGGACAATGGAATAGAGGATTATAAACAACCTGTGGAGATTAATAGCTTCAAGATAAACGAGTTGGTTGAGATTATTCAGAAATTACCTACGCAGTATCGAATGGTTTTTAACATGTATGCCGTGGAAGGATATTCTCATAAAGAAATAGCAGAAGCACTGAAAATTTCAGAAAACACTTCACGGTCAAATTATTCGAGAGCGCGACATATTCTTAGAGAAAAATTGCAAGATGAAAAATGTCACAACAGGTATTCAAATATTGTCATTAACATGAAATCTTAATGAGAAATAAGTTTCTCTTGTATTAATACCGCTCAATTAGCGAGTCGAATGATCCTAAATGGAGAGGTAATTCGTTGATTTAAATGTATTATTAACCCATGAAGCAGTAAACTTGAATAGTATATTTTTATTAAATGGCCGAAAACATTTAATATTTTTTAGTAAAGCATTAAGGAAAAAATTGTGAATAAAGACGGTTTCGAACAAGACATTAAAGAGGTTTTTAAAAACTATCAACCAAGCCCTCCTTCGCATTTGTGGGATGAGATTGACAGTAAGCTAGACATGAATAAAAAATCCGGCTGGAAAACTTATGTTCTTTATGCTGCTTCGTTAGCTCTTTTATTGACTTTTTCATTGGGTGGATACTTGTTATTTTTTGACACTCAAATTCCGGAACAGGCTAAAATGGAGACTGTATCTGTTCCGGAAGAGGCTTTAGCTCTCAAACCATTAGAGCCAATAACCCTTTCAGAAAAGGCTGATCCCGAAATATACAGAAAAGAAGAACAATTAAAAAGAGCAATACCATCCGGCGAACAGAAATTGGTAGCCACCGCTGATATACACGAGGAAGCACTTACCGATAAGCGAATGGTTAAAGAGCCCCAAGAAAAAAGTATTACGGAA
>PWND01000075.1 GCA_003557965.1 Bacteroidales bacterium
AACAATTCAAATTCAATAATACTATGTCATAACCATCCCAGTGGTGAAGTTAGCCCCAGCCAATCAGATATCACAATTACAAAAAAGTGTGTTGAGGCAGGAAATTTTATGGAATTAAAAGTTGTTGACCATTTAATTGTATCACAAGACAAATATTTTTCCTTTGCGGATGAAGGCCTGATTTAATAATGTCAGCTTGCCATTAATCTTAGGACGTACGCTTGAGCCCTAATTCTTTTAATTGTTCATCATCAATACCGGAAGGGCTATCAATCATAACATCTCTTCCTGCATTATTTTTTGGAAAAGCAATATAATCTCTAATAGACTCTGTTCCTCCAAATAGTGCACAAAGCCTGTCAAATCCAAAAGCAATACCACCATGAGGCGGAGCACCATATTTGAAAGCATTTATCAAAAATCCAAATTGAGAATTAGCTTCTTCCTGTGTAAAGCCAAGCACTTCAAACATTTTATTTTGAAGGTTACTGTCATGAATCCGGATAGAACCCCCTCCTACTTCAACACCATTAATAACCATGTCATACGCATTGGCCCTTACTTTATCAGGATTAGAGCCAAGCATTTTAATATCATCAATTAAAGGAGAGGTAAATGGGTGATGCATTGCATAATATCTTTTAGTTTCCTCATCATACTCCAGTAGAGGAAAATCTACCACCCATGCACATTTAAATTCATCTGGTTTACGCAGTCCAAGCCTGTTAGCCATTTCAAGCCTAAGCTCTCCTAAAGCATATTGTGTTTGCCTGGTTTCTCCTGCAAGAATAAGTAAAAGATCGCCCGGTTTTGCATTAAGTTTTTCTGTCCATGATTTAAGTTGTTCATTTGAGAAAAACTTATCAACTGATGACTTAAAAGACCCGTCGTTGTTGCACTTTACATATACCAAACCTTGTGCGCCTATCTGGGGCCTTTTAACCCACTCTGTTAGTGCATCTAATTGTTTTCGGGAATATTCGGCACAGCCTTCTGCACAAATTCCTACAACTAATTCAGCCTTATCAAATACTTTAAATCCTTTATTCTGAGCCACGTCATTAAGTTCAGCAAACTTCATCCCAAACCTTAAATCCGGCTTATCTGTACCATATAATTTCATGGCATTATCATAAGAGATATGCTCAAAAGATATATTCTCAATATTCTTTACGTTTTTAAAAAGATGCTTTATAAGGCCTTCGAAAGTATCAAAAACATCATCCCTTGTAACAAAAGACATTTCGCAATCAATTTGAGTAAACTCCGGTTGCCTGTCAGCCCTAAGGTCTTCATCCCTAAAGCATTTAACAATTTGAAAATATTTATCGATCCCTCCAACCATTAGCAATTGCTTAAATGTTTGGGGAGATTGAGGCAATGCATAAAACTCTCCGGTATTCATTCTCGATGGAACTAAAAAATCCCGGGCACCTTCCGGTGTTGATTTAATTAATACAGGAGTTTCAACTTCAATAAAATTTTGCTTATTTAAATAGTTCCTGGTTTCAATAGCCATTTTATGGCGAAGCACCAGGTTATCACGCACTACATTGCGTCTAATATCAATATAGCGATATTTCATCCTAAGTTCTTCTCCACCATCTGTTTCATCTTCAATAGTAAACGGAGGTATTTCCGATTGATTAAGAATTTCTATATTATCTACAATTATTTCAATTTCTCCTGTTGGAATTTTTAAGTTCTTGCTGCTTCTTTCAGCAACAACACCACAAGCTTTTATAACGTACTCACGGCCTAACTCATTAGCTTGTGCAAACAGGCTGGCATTTGCTTTCATATCAAATGCCAGCTGAGTTACTCCGAACCTGTCTCTTAACTCAACAAAAGTCATTCCGCCCAGCTCTCTTACCCGATGCACCCATCCACACAAAACAACTTCTTTACCAATATCTTTTAACCTGATTTCTCCGCAATTATGTGTTCTTATCATATCTTTAGTTTTTAAAAATGCAAAGTTAAAAAATAAGCACTAACTAAGCAGGAGAAAATCAATCAAATTATTTATTGCCATAACTGTCTTATTTTCAATTATTCTCCGGGGAAGCCTTATTCTTATTATTATTTTTTTAAGAAATATTATTTATCTTTGACTAATTTGATTATTATGAGATTTGTTTTGTTTTACATATCAGTTTTATTACTGCTTAGCTCATGTTCAGATAAAGAAAAAGAGCCTCACAAGCTAATCCTTTTTAGAGACATAAAAGCATTAGACAACCAGGATTCTGTTGTAAAAAATGTAAGCCCTCAGAAAACCAAAACACTCTCAAAACCTACTATTCACAAAGCATCAGAGCCATTAATAACGGTAACAAATAAAAACATAATACAAGCTGAAAAACAAGAAATTATTACAAATACAACCAGCCCTAAAAAATGCACACCCGGTGAAACTGGTTATAAACTGCCCTTCATAAGCAAAGCAATACACAATAAAGTTAGTGCAAAAACACCCCAGGTTGTGGAAGCAAAGCCTGCTTATTCTAAAGAAAGAAACCCTTATAGCTTTAAATTTTTCACCAGGCTTCAAGGGTTAACACATGACGACATAAGTTGTATTACACAAGATAGCAGGGGAAATTTATGGATAGGATCGTATTTTAGCGGTGCTTCAAAATTTGATGGTGAGAATTTTACTCATTATTCAGAAGCTTCCGGGTTGGTTCAAAATCGTGTTATAACAATAATTGAAGACCGTTTTGAAAACATTTGGCTTGGTGCTGTAAGCGGAGGGATATCAAAATATAACGGCCTTTATTTTACAAACTTTACAACAAAAGAAGGCCTGAGCAGCAATAATATTGAAAGATTATTTGAGGACAGCAAAGGAAATATTTGGGTAGGAACATATGACAATGGGGTTTCTGTATTTGATGGAAAAACATTCACACATTACACAACAGAAAATGGCTTGAGTAATAATACTATTTATTCAATTACAGAAGATAAGCATGGCAATATCTGGTTAGGAACTAATGGTGGTGGAGTAGTTAAGTTTGACGGGAAGAGTTTTTTCCATTACACCACTGAACATGGCCTAAGCAGTAATTATGTGCATGATATCATTTTTGATAGAAATGAGAATATGTGGATTGCAACAGATGATGGTGGAGTTACAAAAGTTTTAAATTCACAAAACGAAAACAATGATATAAAACTAAAATATTTTACAAGTACAAACGGCTTGAGCAGCAACAGCATACTTTCCATAACAGAAGACAGCAAGGGTAATATATGGTTTGGGACAAGAGGTGAAGGACTTATAAAGTATGATTATAGTTTCTTTCATTATTATTCACATAATGAAGGAATCATAAATAATATTATTAGTGCAATTTTTGAAGAAGAAAACGGGCAAGTTTGGATAGGTACGGTTGGCGGTGGAGTTGCAAAGTTCCAGGGAAACTTATTTACACATTTTTCGCAATTTGAAGGCTTAATAAATAGTGATATCAGGAGCATAGCACAAGATGAATCAGGCAATTTGTGGTTTGGCTCTAATGGCAATGGTGTGTTTTTATATGATGGCTGGACTTTTACAAATTACACAAGCAATGAAGGACTTGCAAATAATTATATAAGAAGTATTTACAAAAGCTCAGATAACAAAATTTGGATTGGCACAAGCGGAGGAGGTGTTAGTATTTATGACGGGGAGTATTTTTATAACTACACCTCTGAAGACGGGCTCTGCAGTGATTACATATTTACTATTACTGAAGACGCAAAAGGCAATATGTGGCTAACAACTGCCGGAAACGGTATTTGTAAAATTATCCTGGAAAACGGAGAACCTGTTTTAATAAAAAATTTCAATACTGAAAGTGGCATAGTTGATAATAATGTTGTTGACATTTTACAAGACAAAAACGACAATATATGGATTGCCACCAGCCAAAAAGGCATTTCCATGTATGATGGTGAGAATATTTACAATTACTCTGACAACAACTTCTTAATCAGCAACGACATTACCGGAATTTTTGAAGATTCAAGGGGTAACATTTGGATATCACATTACGGGCACGGAGCAACAATATTTAACGGGCATTATTTTGCTAATATTTCTAAAACTGAAGGCCTGATTAACAACTATGTTTTTTCAGTCACCGAAGATTCCCATGGCAACATCTGGCTTGGCACAAGACATGGATTAAGCGTTTTAAGTAAAAACAATTACTCAAAAATGCTGTCTTTTATTGAAAAAGGCCGCCCTGTTGATATCAATATAAAAGAGATGTTTACTTTTAAAAATTTCAATTATGAGGATGGCTTTTTAGGAATTGGCTGTAACCCCAGGGCTATATTTGAGGATAGCTCCGGTAAAATATGGATTGGTGCTAATGAACTATTAACATCAATAAAACCAATTAAAGACATATCATTAAAAAGCAAGCCCAGGTTGCAGCTAACACGCCTGGGATTATTTAACGAATATATAAACTGGGAGGTTTTTCAAAAAAATCCGGATACCGTTCTTTTGTTAAACAATGGTGTTAAGGTAAAAAATGTAGAATACAGCAGCTTGCACAGGTGGAGTAATTTACCAAAGGATTTATCTCTTCAAAGTGATAATAACTACCTTACATTTAGCTTTGTTGGAACAGCCTCCAGCCAATTTGGCAATAACAGGTATCAATATATTCTCGAAGGCCTTGATAATAACTGGAGTTCGCTAATTGACAGAGCAGAAGCTCACTACGCAGGTCTTACCCACGGCAGTTATACATTCAGAGTAAGGGCATTAAGCCCTGATGGGACATGGAGTGATGAAGCTAAATATACATTTTATATAAACCCACCATGGTATCTTACCTGGCAGGCTTATCTTATGTACTCTATATTGTTAGTATTTTTAGTATCATTCTTTTATATACTAAGAAAAAAACAAAGGCAAAAAAAGCAAGACGAAAGGATTAAATCAGTCCTTATGGAGAAGGAAGTAGAAGTAGCAAGAAAATCAGCAGAGTTTAAGCAAAACTTCCTTGCAAACATGAGCCATGAAATACGTACACCACTTACAGGTATTTTAGGAATGGCTGAAATAGTAAACAAAACTGAATTAAACCCTGAGCAAAAAAGCCACATTAATACTTTAATACAAAGCGGCCAAAATTTAAAAGAAATAATAGACCTGATACTAGATTATTCAAAAATTGAAGCTGGAAAAGCAAAGCTAAAACCAAAGGTATTTTCCTTTTTTAAGTTATTAAACAATTTAGAACTACTGTACTCGCCTTTGTGCAAAAACAAGGGGCTGGATTATGAAACAATCATAAGCTCAAAAATACCGGAATACTTAATGTGCGACATGAGCAAGGTTAATCAAGTAATAAGCAATTTTTTGTCAAATGCAATTAAATTTACTGACACCGGAGGTGTTATTGTAAAAGCTTCTATTGATGAAAAAATTACAAATTCCGGAGTACATAAAGACAAAAAAATCATTGGGATTAAAATTGAGGTTAAAGATACCGGTAAGGGTTTTAATACTGAAATGCAAGAAAAACTGTTTGAGCCATTTTCACAGATAGATTATGGGCAAACCAGGAGCTTTGAGGGTACCGGCTTAGGATTATCTATTTGTAAAGAACTAACAAAATTACTAAACGGCGAGATTGGTGTAAAAAGCCAACCAAACAAAGGCAGCACATTTTGGTTCACCTTTAGAGCTGTTGAAGAAGAAAAACCAAAAGAAGAAGAAACAAGTATGGACAACAACAAAAAACCTGCAAATTCAATAAATATTTTATTAGTTGAAGACAAGCCAATAACTCAAAAAGTTGTAAAACTTATGCTAAACTCGTTAGGCCATGAAGTAACACTGGCAAATAATGGCCAGGATTGTGTGGAAATATATGAGCATGGTAAATTTGACCTGGTTTTAATGGATATCCAAATGCCGGTAATGGATGGAATAACAGCAACAAAATTATTAAGGGAAAACCACAGGGAACTCCCCCCTATTGTTGGATTAAGTGCAAATGCTTTTGAAGGTGATAGGGAAAAATATATTGGGCTGGGCCTTGACGAGTACCTCACTAAACCCGTTAAAGAAGATGATTTTGTAAAATTACTTAATGTTTTAGGGCTGGGTTAATTCTGTTGTAAGACGCAAGCATAACTTTAGCAGTTTTACTACCGTTTAATTCCAAAATTATTTTAACAACATGAAAACAGGACTATTATTCGGATCATTTAACCCAATTCATAACGGCCACTTAATCATTGCAAATTATATTCTTCAATATACAGATATCAATGAAATTATTTTGGTTGTTTCTCCTCAGAACCCTTTTAAAAAAGACAATGAATTGCTTGACAAAAGCATCCGCATTAAGTTAGCCGAGATGGCTCTGGAAGGCAATAAAAATATCAGGCCAAGTGACATTGAGTTTAGCATGAGTCTTCCATCTTATACTATTGATACCATAAAAAAATTCATGACTATAAAACCTGATAATGATTATGTTTTAATAATTGGTTCTGACAACCAGGATAGCTTAGACTTGTGGAAAGACTATAAAGAACTTTTAAGCCTTGTTGATGTGTATGTATATCCAAGGCCAGGATATAAACCACAAAAGTTTAAAGCACACCCGAAGATTATTGCAGTTAATGCACCATTATTAGAAATTTCTTCTACTAAAATAAGGAGCATGCTTAAAGAAGGTAAAGACCCAAGGTATTTATTGCCTGACAAAGTATATGCAGAAGTTCTTATCAAAAAATTCTACAAGTAAGGTTTCTTTTTAATCTCGTCATTCAACTAAATTGCGTATCTTTGCAAGCTGAAAAATCACTATTTAATACTTTATTAGTAGTCGTGAGCTAATTACAAATCAATATTTGAAAATATACATTAGTGAAGAATATAAGGAACTTTTGCATAATAGCACATATAGATCATGGGAAAAGCACCCTTGCTGACAGGTTGCTCCAAACTACAAACACTATAGCTACAAGGGAGTTTAAAGATCAAATGCTTGACAACATGGATCTGGAGCGAGAACGGGGTATTACTATAAAAAGCCATGCAATTCAATTGGATTATGAGTATAATAATGAATTATACAAGTTAAACTTAATTGACACACCCGGACATGTTGATTTTAGCTATGAAGTATCACGATCTATAGCGGCATGTGAGGGAGCTTTGTTAATTGTTGATGCATCACAGGGTGTTGAAGCACAAACTATTTCTAATTTATACCTGGCATTAGAGTATAACTTAACAGTTATTCCCATACTAAACAAAATGGATTTAGACAGTGCTATGCCAGAAGAAGTTTCAGAACAAATAATTGACTTGATTGGCTGCGACGCTGAAGAAATAATTCCAGCCAGTGGAAAAACCGGTTTAGGTGTTGAAAAAGTTTTGAATGCAATTGTCGAGAAAATACCACACCCAACAGGAAATATAGACTTACCATTGCAAGGATTAATATTTGACTCTGTATATAATCCATTCAGAGGCGTAATAGCATATTTCAGAATTTTAAACGGCGAGATAAAAAAAGGCGACCATGTTAAGTTTATGGCTACGAATAAAGAATATCACGCCGATGAAGTAGGAGTATTAAAGATTAGCCAGGTACCTAAAGAAAAGATATCAGCAGGTGATGTAGGATATATTATTTCAGGAATAAAAGACGCCAGAGAAGTTAAAGTTGGTGATACAATTACTCATGTTGATAAGCCTGCACCTGAAATGATAAAAGGGTTTGAAAATGTGAAGCCTATGGTTTTTGCCGGCATTTATCCTGTTGACACAGATGATTTTGAAGATTTGCGTGCAGCTATGGAAAAACTACAGCTTAATGATGCATCACTTACTTATGAACCTGAAAGTTCTGCAGCATTAGGCTTTGGATTTCGTTGCGGATTTTTAGGTATGCTCCACATGGAAATAGTGCAGGAAAGACTTGAAAGAGAGTTTGATATGACGGTAATTACTACTATACCCAACGTTTCATACAAGGCTTATACTGTTAAGAATGAGATTGTTGTGGTTAATAACCCGTCTGATATTCCCGGGCCTAATGAGCTTGACTTTATTGAAGAACCTTACATATCAGCACAAATAATTACAAAGTCAGAGTTTATCGGCGCTGTAATGTCATTGTGCATGGATAAAAGAGGTATTATAAAAAACCAGGTGTATTTAACTACTGACAGGGTTGAACTAACATTTGAAATGCCGCTTGCAGAAATAGTTTTTGACTTTTATGATAAATTAAAAACAATTTCAAGAGGGTATGCATCTTTTGACTACTATCCAACAGGATACAAAAAGTCTGATTTAATAAAGCTTGACATTCTCTTAAACGGCGACAAAGTTGATGCGCTATCAGCACTAATTAACCGCCAGAATGCCTATGAGCTTGGGAAAAAGATATGTGAAAGGCTTAGAAAGCTTATTCCAAGGCAACAGTTTGATATTGCCATACAAGCCGGAATAGGTGCAAAAATAATTGCCAGAGAAACAGTAAAAGCTCTACGGAAAGATGTTACCGCAAAGTGCTATGGTGGCGATATTACAAGAAAAAGAAAGCTGCTGGAAAAGCAGAAGAAGGGGAAAAAACGTATGCGTACTGTAGGCAACGTTGAAGTTCCCCAATCTGCATTTATGGCAGTGTTAAAACTTGATGATTAAATCTTCCTTATTCCGGGATGTTTTTTAAAACCTCCAAAGTTAATTCCCAGAACTTATCCACTGTGTCAATTTTTATTCTTTCACTCGGAGAGTGTGCACCTTTGATTGTAGGCCCATAGGAAATCATGTCCATGCCAGGATATTTTTCCCCAATTAACCCACATTCAAGGCCTGCATGGATTGCCAAAACCTTGGGCTCTTCAACGAATAATTTTGTATATGCTTCTTTTGTGATTTTTAGTATCTCAGAGTTCATATTCGGGTTCCAGCCGGGGTAACCATCTCCATGCTTAACTTTAGCCCCTGCTAAGTTAAAAACACATGCTACCATATTTGCAATGTCTTTTTTCCCAGACTCCTGGCTACTTCTCTGACTTGTGGCAATTATGACCTCACTGCTCGTCATTTTTACTGAAGCAAGATTAGTTGATGTCTCTACTAATCCCGGGATATCAGGCGACATAGCAATAACCCCATGGGGGCATGCATACAATGCACAAAGCATTTTATTTTGGATATCCTTATCCAGTAAAAACTCAGGCATTTCAGTTTTACTAAAGCTTATTTCAAGGCCAGGTTCATTTGTTTTTAATTCTGACTTAATGCTGGCAGAAAGATTCTCAAAAAGTTCTGTAAAAGATTGTTTATGTCTTTGGGGAATAGTAACCAAGGCTTCCCCTTCCCTTGGAATTGCATTTTTCAGGTTACCTGCTGTAATCTCCGAAATGCGTATATCAAACATCTTTTCACAGCTCCATAAAATACGTGTTAAAATCTTTACTGCATTTCCTCTGCCTTTGTGAATATCATCACCTGAGTGGCCACCCTGCAAACCCAAAACATTGATTTTATAAGCTTCGCTATCTTTTTCCGGCTCAACTTTTTTATATGGTAGTGTGGCAAGTGTGTCAACTCCTCCGGCACAGCCTATAAATAGCTCCCCGTCATCTTCTGAGTCAAGATTCAGCAAAATTTTTCCTTCTAAGAAACCCTTTTCCAGCGCAAATGCACCTGTTAAACCTGTTTCTTCATCAACAGTGAAAAGGCATTCTATTGGACCATGCTCAATTTTGTCAGATTCAAGAATAGCCAATTGCGCTGCAACACCAATGCCGTCATCGGCACCTAAGGTAGTGCCGCTACCTCTAACCCATCCATCTTCAATATTAGGAACTATGGGGTCTTTATCAAAATCATGCTCAACTCCGGAGTCTTTTTCGCAAACCATATCCAAATGACTTTGCAAAATAACAGTTCTTCTGTTTTCATATCCCGGATATGCTTTTTTACTAACTAATACATTTCCTGCCCTGTCCTGTCGAAATTCAAGATTGTGTTTTTCGGCAAATGCTTTCAAGTAAGCAATTATTTTTTCTTCTTTTTTTGAAGGCCTTGGTATAGCACAAATTTCTTCAAAAAATTCCCACAGCCTGGTTGGCTGCAAATGTCCTAAAATTTTTCCCATCTTGCTTTGTTTTTAATTTAAGTAATTCAATAACAACAAAAACCAATTGTTTTGCTGCAATAGTCAAAACTTATAACCAATGCAACTTACAAAGTTACACATTTTTGTAAAATGGGAGCTTTTCAACAACATCTTTCCGCTTGAAAATTTGTTATTATCCATAAAAATTCGTACTTTTGCATAAGCAAAACAGGGGCTGATTTGGATTTGACAGCAAGTTTTGTGGAAATATAAGCATGCCGAGCGTTGTGAATCCAGCTCGTAAATCTCAATTCACAAGCCTATAAACGGCAACGAATCTAACTACGCTCTTGCTGCTTAATATTAGATATTAAGCATGAGCTGTTTCCCGGGGAGCTATTCCTGAATGCGCCCCAGCGGAAGCATCGAAAAAATTCGGGATAAGGCAAACAAAGCTTCGGTGTTTGCTCGAAAACCAAAGAAGCTCTGGTGAATGGCAGGTTGCTTTTTCCCAGCCACCACCGAAAATAAAGAAAAAGCTAAGCATGTAGAAAGTATTTTTGCTGCTTGTTTGGACGAGGGTTCAAACCCCTCCAGCTCCACAAAGAAAAAGGAGGAAGTAAAAAACACTTCCTCCTTTTTCTTTGTGTGCCGTGCATGGCCTATAACTTGGTGGTGAAAGTCCACTATGGGGGTTTGTAGTCGCCAACCATTAGCCAAAGGCAAGGGTGTCCATCGTGAGGTGGAATCTGAAGGAAGCCGGAGGC
>PWND01000186.1 GCA_003557965.1 Bacteroidales bacterium
GGATGGCCTCCTGAAAATGGGTGACTTCGGTGATATACCCCTGCCCCGCCTTTTTAAAGTAAACGATTGGGTGGTGGTTGTTCCTGTTGTTGCGCTGATTGTGATGCTGCTGTTTTGGATTGAGAGAGCAGGCTTTTAAAAACTACAACTTATATGGAGGTCGATTTAAGAAATATTTTTGAGTACCTGTATATTGCCATTGGAACCATTGGTGTGGCAATAATTGTATGGGGAGTGATACTAACTGTTTTCAGGTTATCGAAACTTGAGTTCAGCAGATTAAAGCATAAGTCCATATACCGAGAGCGGGAATCAGTGAGGCATCTGTTTGCTTCTTAACTGTTGCTTGCTTTGGAGTTTCTAATTGCGGCAGATATTATTGCTACGGTAATACACCCAACATTCGAGGAGATTGCCATTCTGGCCAGTATTGTTGCCATAAGAACGGTGATAAGCTACTTTCTGGAAAAAGAAATTGAGAAGTTCAATGCTAGTGAATAGGTGATAAATATTACAGAATCAAAGATAATATGGTTGAGATAATAGCAATTGTTGGAATGCAAGATTTGAAAAATATCCTTTAAATCTTTAGAATTAATGGACTGCCACAACATTTTAATGCCAATATAGTTAGTAATAACGAGATGGGATTTGGCCGGTAGTTTTGAGGCTAAACCAGTAACGTTGGCAGTAATATAAAAAAGACTCTCGCATGATAAAAGATATTTTGAAAAATAACTTGACTCCTATAGATGAATATATCTTTGGAACAGCTGACTTGACCGGGTTAATTGATAAGAAATTTGGCGAATATAGATTTGGGATATCTATTGGAAAAAGACTGGATGACAGGATTATTGACTCTATTGTGAATGGCCCAACAATGGAATACTATGAATATTATAATCAGATTAATAAAGAATTGGCTGATGCAGCCGGGATTATAAAGAATGAGCTGAAAAAAAGTAGAGTAGACTCAATAGTTATTGAGCCGACAACTTCTATATGTTCAAAGGAGCTTGAGAAAAATTTGTCTACACTGACAGTTGATGTATCTCATAAAATGGTGGGTACAAGAGCTGGCCTTGGGTGGATTGGAAAGACAGACTTATTTATATCAAAAAAATTTGGACCTCGTTTAAGGTTAGTTAGCTTATTGATTAATCAAAAACCTGACAATGATTTTTACCCGATTGACAAAAGCAGGTGTGGGACATGTAATATTTGTGTTGACAAATGTCCGGCAAAAGCTGCAAATGGATTATTATGGGATACAAAGACACACAGGGATACATTTTTTAATGCTCACAAATGTAGCGACAAATGTAGGGAATTAGCGAAACAAAGATTGAATGTGGATAAACGGATATGTGGATTATGTATTTCAGTATGTCCGATTGGAAAAAAGAATGATAAAAGATTTACGGCTGCCAGTACGCGATCATAAAACATACCGGCTTCGATTGGTTATTGAGCATTTCATGAGCTCATTATTTTCAAAATATTTTAGAAGGTGAGTATCAGTTTGCCAATTTGGAAGTTTCTCCCGATACGAGAGGTTCATATAACTTGTCGGGCAATTATTTTGGGTTGCTGTTTACTTTAAACTTACCAAAGTCAAAATAATAAAATGCTTATAATATCGCATATATTAATGTAGGGAAATGTATTAAATTTGACTTGAATTTCCTGCATAATAATTTTACGAATTCGACATGAAAAAACACTGGGGCAAAATACGAAAGATTGGAAAAACTGGTTTTATTATAATTTTTTCCTTGTTTTTGGGATTTTTAATGGCTGGCTTTTCTTCCTTCATTAAAATGATTATTGATAATCATTACGGCTTTTGTTATCTCTATTCTTCTGGTTTTTTTGGTATGCTAATAGGTGGAACACTAGGTGGACTAATTTTCTCATATTCACAATGGAAAAATTAATGAGAATAAATATAATAACCAGGATAAAGAGTAGCGGGTAGTTTTATTATTAAACGATTAGCACATCATAATGATATTGATTCTTCAAAATCACCCCTATTAAGACAAAATTTTCAGATATTTGCTATCTTTGTTTATATTAATTGGCCAGTTCTTATGTTTGGCATTAAAATCTTATAGAAAGGAGTATTAATTATGAGGACATTTAACACATTAATTACGGTATTTGCTTTAATGATAATCTTTAGTAGTTCCACTGCTTGCAAAGAAAACAGGGCAGAAGAAACACCAGGTAGCAAAGTTGTTACTGAGCATTTAGGGCCTTTGGCCCCGCCTATAGCTCCTCCCGTATTTTCTGACAATGGATGGCATATGGCTTATGTGACGGAGCGGGAGCATGGTATGTGCGTTTATAAGGATGGTGAGTTAAGCCCCGCTTATGAGGCTATTGCAGAAGGAACACCTCTTTTTAGCCCTGGTGGAAAGCGTATGGTTTACGCAGTACTCAAGAGTGGTAAATGGCATATCATTGTGGATGGTGAGAAGGGTGATGCTTATGACGGGATTGGTAAAATCGCTTTCAGCCCGGATGGTAAACGTGTGGCTTACGTGGCGCAGAAAGGTGCTAAAATCCATGCTGTAGTGGATGGGAAGGAAGGGCCCGGTTACGAAATGATTATGGAAAACACGCCTGTATTCAGCTTTGACAGCAAGCGTTTAGCTTACTCAGCAAAGAAGGGTAATAAAGCTTACGTCATTGTTGATGGTGAAGAAGGA
>PWND01000093.1 GCA_003557965.1 Bacteroidales bacterium
AGGATCATTTTCATTGGTCAGATAATCCTGCAGGTCAGTGATCTGGCTTTCTGTAATTTCAATGCCGGTTGATTTATCCCATGCATTGAAAATTGGATCAGTCTCGTTGGTTAAATAATTACCCAGATCGGAAATCTGGCCTTCGGAGATAACGATACCTGTACTTTTATCCCAGGCGCTAAATAAAGGATCATTTTCATCTGTCAGGTAATCCTGCAGATCACTGATCTGGCTTTCTGTAATTTCAATGCCGGTTGATTTATCCCATGCATTGAAAAGTGGATCGGTCTCGTTGGTTAAATAATTACCCAGATCGGAAATTTGGTTCTCGGAAATTACAATACCGGTACTTCTATCCCATGCTGTGAATATTGGATCTGTTTCAACACCTACCCCTTCTGCTTCTGTTACAGTCCACTTATTTAATTCCTGATCAAACTGCAATACCATTCCATTTGTTAAACCGGTAAGCTCAACATCAGCCAGGTCACCAATTGACTGTGAATTGATACTCGTAAGGTAATTCTGAAGATCATAAATCTGGTTTTCACTAATATTGATGCCTTCAGATTTATCCCATGCCTGGAACAATGGGTCGGATTCATTTGTAATATAATCCTTCAGGTCAGTTATCTGGCTTTCTGTAATTTCAATGCCAGTTGATTTATCCCATGCAGTGAAAAGGGGATCTGTTTCTTCAATATTATCTGTATTGCTTGAGTTAAGTGCATGAAAAGCAAAAGGAACAGCCATCATTTGTTGTATTCCCATCAGTTTGTAGTTTCCCTGATTTCTTATATCCATCTCCACTTTCAGAAACAGCGGACTTGCACCCCATTGAATATCTGTTAACCTGGTATGTCGTCCTTCTCCAGTTGGGTCTCCATGTCCTATAACAACAGAAAAAAGCCCATTGTGGTCAGTATGTGTCTGATGAGTTTCCTGGTAAAGGATGTCATTGCTATATGCCGACTCGATGATACTGAACCTTACACCTATAGCACGGCTATGAATAATTTTACCATTTATATCCGCACCAGGTATCTCTTTGCCTTTCTCATCCAGCGCGACTGCCTGATATGTGATACCGTCAGCTACCTGTCCATTGGTATAAAAGCAGGTTAAAGAAGATATCAGTATTGATAATAAAAATGCTTTTTTCATTGTGCAATATTTTTAGTTGATGTTAAATAATAATCCTAACTGAATAGAGAATGTGCGATTAAACATTTTCTGATTGTCTTCGTCATCTTTTTCCATCTGAAGTAGTCCAATCTCTTGGTTTAATCGGATAAAAACAAAGCCGTTACGAGAATATTCATAGGACATCCCTCCGAAAATATTCAGACCCAGATCATTCATGGAGATGATATCCATCGACATTAAATCATAGTAATCTATTCCAATGAATTGATCTGCTTTTAATAAGTGCCCATAATAAAAGCCTGTTCCAACATGGGGCTGAATGCGGCCAAGGTTGAATTTGTAGCCTCCATTAATTCCCAGGTTTACATAATGAAAAGACCAGTCAAGTTTTGTATTTCCAATTTGTGAATTTGCCCCCTTATTATTATAGGAAAGTAAACCTTCAGCAAAAATATTTGAATCGAATTGTATCTGATAGATAAGACCGTAGCCATATTTAATTGTATACTTTAAATCTTCTTTTTCTCCATCATTATTCAGAAATCTAAATGTTGAAAAATTTTGGGAAAAATAGAGTCCAATATTATTTTGCCCTTTAGCCATTAGTCCTGATGCTACTAATGTCAATAATAATATAAGCTTTTTCATTAATGTATTTTTTAAAATTTAATTAGATTCCTTTTATCTGGTAAGAATAATTCTTTCAGTTCCCCATCTTCGACCACTTTGTATGGTAATGAAATATATTCCTGGTTTCAAGCCATATAATTCTATCTCATTGATCATGAATGTCTGGTTTTCAATGCTTTTCAACAGACTTCCCATTATGCTTTCAATCCTTATGTTATAATTGTTTATCGGATAGTTAAAGTTTAAATTAATTTTTCCAGTAGTTGGGTTTGGGAAAACAATGAACTCTATTGGCTCCTGCGATTCGATATCCTGAAAAATTGAGAAAGGTTGCTGAAATCCCTGCCGGAGAAGAATCCCATTACTGGAAAATAAGTATGTATTGGATGGTTGTCCTAGTGTTTGCCTCAAAATAACACCTTCGTTATACACACTTGCCCCCAGTGAACTGAAAGATTGTCTTTTCAAGGTTTGTGCTGATGCATTAATATGAAGTAAAAAGATAATTATTAAAACTCCGGTTAATTGTATAGCATTAAGCTTCAGAAAAATGAATGTAACTAATCTTGTCATACTGTTATTCGTTTAATAAAAATTGGCTTTCAGTTAATCTATGGAAGAAGATTATTTTCTCTCATTAAACCTTTGTAAAAAATATAGATGAAAGCTTGAAAATTTCAAACATGTCAAATGTATATATTAAGATTTTTATTTTGTTTAAGTGTTTTGCCTATTCTCAACTAGTATTTTCTCCATTTTGAATGGTTCTTTCCACGGGTTATGCTTATCCTATGCTCAATTACCATTCTGACCTTAAAGGAGGGCAAAATAATATCCTTGCAATTATGTTTGATATGAATCAATTATGGGAAAGCTATATCTATTATTCTTTAAAACGAAGCGCCCGTTTTTTCAATATTCCTGTTGTTGTTAAAGG
>PWND01000312.1 GCA_003557965.1 Bacteroidales bacterium
CCAGTATGTTTTTGTTATTTGTTTGTTTTGCGATACTTACTTTCCAATACAAAACTTCTCGAAAATATTCCCAAGTATTTCATCGTTGGTGACTTCGCCGGTGATGCTGCCTAAGTGATAGAGCGCTGTGCGAAGGTCAACGGCGAGGAGGTCGCCGCTGAGGTTGTTGTCGAGGCCTTTCTTTACTTGTTTTACTGCTTCGAGGGTGTTTTTCAGGGCTTCATAATGGCGCGAGTTGGTTACTATTGTCTGATTCTCCTCCTCTGCTCCTGCGGCTGCTGTTTTTAAGAGGCTGTCTGTTAGCATCTGGATGTTTTCTTTTCGCTTTGCCGAGACAAAAATGGTTTCGAGTTCAACAAGGTTTTTAAAGTGGTGAGGCATTTCTTGCAGAAGATCTATTTTATTGGCAATCAGTATAAGTTTTTTATCCTTGTCGTCAATATTTTTCCTGAAATCATCAATAGTGTCGCAAATTTCTTCCATGCTTGTCCGGCTCGCATCAAACAGGTATAAAACAATTGCAGCTTGCTGAACTTTCTCCATTGTTTTCTTCATGCCGATATTTTCAATTTCGTCGCCGCTCTCACGCAGTCCTGCAGTATCAACAAACCTGAAGGCAATATTATCTATGATGATAGTATCTTCTATAGCGTCGCGAGTGGTTCCGGGAATTTCCGAAACTATTGCTTTTTCTTCATTGAAAATTGCATTCAGGAGCGTTGACTTCCCAACATTTGGCTTTCCGATAATAGCTACAGGAATTCCGTGCTTCAGCACATTTCCCTTGGCAAAAGAATTGATAAGCCTGTTTACCTCTGCTTTGATTTTTTTAAGCAAATCATAAAGCTTCTTTCTGCTGGCAAATTCAACATCTTCCTCGCTAAAATCGAGCTCAAGTTCAATAAGTGAGGCAAAATCAACAAGCTGCTGACGCAATTCCTGGATGTTTTTTGAAAAATGTCCGCGCATCTGTCTGAAAGCGAGATTATGCGATGCTTTGCTGTTTGCGGCAACAAGATCAGCAACTGCTTCTGCTTGCGACAAATCCATTTTGCCATTCATAAAAGCCCTAAGAGTAAACTCACCCGGCCTTGCCATCCGGACCTTATTGTCCATCAAAATCCGTAATACCTCCTGAACAATATATGGAGAAGCATGACATGAAAGTTCAACAACATCTTCGCCGGTATAGCTTTTCTTTCCGGCAAATTTTGTGGCCAACACCTCGTCTATCTGTTTCTTTCCATCATGGATGTATCCCAAAACTACTTTATGAGATTCCAGCTTCTTAAAATCGGCTGATTTATAGGCGGCTTTGAAGATCTTATCTATAACTTCAAATGCCTTAGAACCAGAAATTCTAATTACCGTAATTGCACCCCCGGTAGTAGCCGGAGCACAAATTGTGTCGTCTGTCAGATACTGTTTTTCCATTTTTTGGCCTCCCATATTTTTATTTTTGTGTTTTTCGTTACATTTTCACTATCAACGCAATGAATTATACAAATTGGAACACTGATGACACAGATTTATACTGATTTACACAGATTATTTTATCAGTGACTATCCGTCTAATCCGTCTTAATCCGTGTTCCTAATGATCTAACCCCTAAATCCCTTTCACCCCCAACACCGTTGTTTTATGAGTTCCTCTTTAGGGGCCAGGGGTCTAAAAAGCTGAAAGCTCAAAGTAATTTATCGCTTTTACCATGCCTTTCCTAATTTCAACGGGACCTCTCACTAACGTTCTAGGTGACGATCAACCAATCAACCAATTAACCAATTTCCCAATCAACCAATTAACCACCTGCCTAAAACTCCCTCAAAACCTCGTGTGCTCCTTTGTGAATCTCGTACCAGAATTCAAGAGCGGCTTCCTGTTTGTTTTCATTAAATTTCTTCTGCCAATCCACCAGGGCTTTGCTTTTATCACCTTCTCGTATTTTTTTCTCAATGAAGGTTTGTATGAAATCCGCATTTCTTTCCGATTCCCAGAATATTGATGCGTTACGGCTGTGTATTCTGCTTGCTGTAAGCGCAATGCTCTTCAGAAAGCCTTCTTTGTCGCCAAACAGTTTATCCATAATATCCGGCATCAGGTCTTCTGCCCACGCACGGTGAAAGCGGCATATCCCAAGATTGTCAATCATCGGTTCTTTTACCATTCTACGAGCATTTTCCCTTCCGAGTTCTCTGGGTTCTATAAAATCTTTTCCATAATTCATATAGTATTTGCCCATAATGCTCATTGGCGAAAGCACTCCCGGAGTCCAGTACTGATTTGGGACAATCCACCCGTGACGTGCAAAAGCGTTAAAAACGAACATATCCATTATCTTTTGGCCGTTTTTTCGAGCCATGTTACGGGCATACTTTCTTGCTCCTTCATTAAGGTTGATTTTGCTATCAGGTTTTACAATTTCATCAAGCAGCTGCATTGCCAGGTTGGCGTTGTGCATTGAATCTTCAACAAGGTCAAAGTTTTCGGTAGTAAAAACCGGTTTGTCCTTTAAACCTAACTCTTCAGGTTTTACAAGGCCTTCGTACACACATTCAAGAAGCCATGACAACACACCTCCAACGCTGATGGCGTCAAAACCCAGGCTATCGGCTTTCATATTAAGAAGTTCTGCTGCTCTTTGGTCAAATATGCCACATAATGGCCCCATAGTCTGATAAGGTTCATAGTCTTTTTTAAACTCCCCGTTAAGCTTTTTGCAAACGGCAGCACATGGTTCTCCACATGTTTTTTGCTGTTTCTTTTCTATTGTTTCCTCATTAAACTGCTTAAGGTAATGGTTAAGAACAAATTTTTCATGCAGTTTAGCCCGCTCCTCATCGCTCCAGTATATTGTTCTGTAATTGAAGGCAATGATATTGTCTTTCATTGTGGCGTAGTTAACACCAAAAGTTCCACCTGTATTAAAGGCGGGGTCATACCTGTATTTAGTAGTTGCTTCCATATCTTTAGCAGATAATTTCATCTGGTAGCGTTCTTTAAACCAGGTATCAGCTACATTTCGGTCTCTGAAATCTTCATCCACAAATGTGCCGCCATAAATTATTGCGGCAATGCCATGCTGTTGAAGCATTTTAGTACCAAAGCCTCCCCTGCCTGCCCAGCAATCAGCGTGCGTAATATTGCCTTTTCTTATTGGGGCAGAGCCAATGGCTCCAAAATCAGTATATAATGATGCCGGCCCTGTGGCTATCACACGAGGATCGTTTTCATACTTATCTCCAAACAAATCAAGTGCATACTGCATTAATGAATAAACGCCTTTACGGCCTTCTTCCCATATTTTCCTAAGCCTTACGGGAACAATTTCAACTTCAATTTCTTCGCCATGATTACGATTAAGGTATAATATTGAGGGAGTATTTGCTTTCCCAACTATTGACAGCATATCTATTCCCAGGTTGTCGAATATCAGGCCGGCACCTCCCATTGAAGAGATAAAGAAGCCGTGCCAGCAAGGGCTAAATCCGTTGAATATAAGTCTGTTTGAGCCCGGGAAAATACTTCCGGCCAGTAGCCCTGTGCCGATATTAAGGCTGTCATGTTTTTTTGCCAGGTGAATGCCAAGATCAACAGGCCCCCATGCTTTGCCAATTTCATATCTCTTAACTTTGTAAAAGCCTGTCTCCGAATCTATAAATAATGTTTTTAAGTGTGATTGTTCCAGCATATCTCAATGTATTAATGATATTTGATTTATAAAAATAAATGTGATTTTTTTACAACTTTCACTTAATACAAAAATAATCTATTTCAAAACATTGTCCGAATATATAAAAATAATTTGCATACTTAAAAATTAATATTCTAATTTTGCACTTTGAAAGCTGCTGGTAAATGCAGTGTTGTGTCAGCTATTATTAAAAATTTTCAAAATGGGCCTGGTTTCTGACTTCCTTTCAGAAGGATATTTTCTGCTGTTTCTAATAATTACGCTGGGAATTATTGTTGGCAGGTTAAAAATCAGAAAATTTTCACTTGACTTATCGGCTGTCATTATTGTAGCTCTGGTTCTCGGCCATTTTGGTTACCTGGTACCTGCTGAGTTTCAAACAATCGGGCTGTTATTCTTTATATTTACCATAGGTATTCAGGCCGGCCCGGGCTTTTTTGAGTCTTTCAACAAGAATGGCATAAAGCTGGTTATGATAAGCTTTGTTTTGTTGTTTACTGCAGCTTTGCTAACAAAAATAACTGCTCATATTTTTAATATAGAGGGTGCTTTAGCTGTTGGGGTATTTAACGGCGCATTAACAAGCACACCCGGCTTGGCAGCCGCAATTGAAGCCACAGGTTCTCCTAATGCTTCCATAGGATACGGAATTGCGTACACTTTTGGTGTGATTGGCGTGATATTACTACTTGGGCTTTTCAATATAATTTTTAAAGTTAACCTAAATGACGAAGAAAAGAAATATAATGATCAGATTGCTGAAGAGTTTCCCAATGTAATAAACCGTAATTTAATTGTTACAAATTCAAATATTGATGGTAAAACCATTAAAGAACTTAAAATTGGCACAATGTCAAACGCTGTAATATCAAGGGTTAAGCATGGCGTATATGCTATTACGCCTACAAAAGACACCAAGCTTCATTTAGGAGATATTGTGAAAGTTGTGGGGACTGAAGATGCTATTAAAAAAGCAAGTGTGCTTATCGGAGATACCACCGAGGAAGATATTCCACTGGAAGACAACTATAAGGTAAACTGGGTTTTGGTTACAAATAAGAAAGTTGTAAATAACTCGTTGGGCTCATTAAACCTTACAAAAAACTACAATGCTACAATAACCCGTATCAGAAGGAGCGGTATTGACATTACGCCATCAGCAAAAAGCCGGTTAAGATTCGGGGATAAAGTTCTTGTTGCAAGCGACAATGAAAACATGAGGCTGGTAATGAAACTGTTAGGCAATGAAGAAAGGAGGCTGAGTGAATCTAATTTCCTGCCAATAAGTCTTGGAATAATTATAGGGGTTCTTGTTGGCGCAATCAACATTCCTTTCTTTGGCTATTTTAACTTCAGTCTTGGAATTACCGGCGGTGTTTTAACAACAGCATTACTGCTAAGCAAAGTAGGTAAAACAGGTGGAATAATATGGTCAATGTCGGGAAATGGAAATCAACTATTGAGAAAGTTGGGAATGCTGATGTTTTTATCAACGGTAGGCACACATGCGGGGGCACAGATTTCAGACACATGGATATTGTACGGCTGGTCAATAGTTATTATGGGAGCAATAATTACAGTAATTCCAATGGTAACAGCCATATTAACGGGGCATTTAATTTTAAGATTAAACTTTCTTACTCTTTTAGGTGTTATTGCAGGAAGCATGACATCCACACCGGGACTTGGAGTTATTGACAATAAAACTAAAAGCGATGCCGCAAGTGTAGCTTATGCCACCGTATATCCTTTAGCACTTGTTATTATGATTATTTTTTCCAAAATACTTGCAAATATATAGTTTAATATTTCCGGCATTATTCCAAAAATACCAAACAATATAGCCAAAAAACATACCTATTAACGCCCCAAATATTACATCGGCCGGATAATGCACTCCCAGGTAAATGCGGCTATACGTGTTTAAAGCAGCATAAGAAAAGAAAATAATCCTTAGATATAAAAACTTCTTTTCGAAAAACAAAAGTGCTACAAAAGATGCTAATGCAAAAGTATTAGAAGAGTGAGCCGAGAAAAATCCAAACTGGCCGCCACATCTGAAATAATGTACAAATGGTTCTATTTCAGGGTTGTGACATGGCCTTAATCGTTCAAATGTATATTTAAACAAATTTGAACTTTGGTCGCTTAATGTTATCAAAACAACTACGCACAACACAAGCCAGAGTGTGTTCCAACGATATTTTCTTATCATTAAAAAAAGTAAAAATGCATATAATGGCACCCATGTGTACTTTGCACTTATATATTGCATTATTACATCAAAAAAACTATTATTAATGCTATTTAGAAATAGAAAAAGTTCCCTGTCAAGATTTAATATAGCTTCAATCATAAAACAACTTTTTGGTTACATATAAATCTTCAAATATCTTTATTTAAAGATTTCCATAGAATGTCTTTTAGTTCAACCAGGCCCATGTTTGTATGGGAAGAAATAAAAACACAAGGAATTCCAGGTATTTTAGTTTTTATTTTTTTTAGTTCTTGTTCCGGAAGTAAATCACATTTCGATACAGCCAGTACTCTTTCTTTATCCAGTAGTTCCGGGTTAAATTGTTTCAGTTCATTTTCAAGAATATTATATTCATCTATAATGCTTTCAGCATCAACAGGAATAATGAACAAAAGTATAGAGTTTCTTTCAATATGTCTTAAAAACCTGTGCCCGATTCCTTTACCTTTGTGTGCCCCTTCAATAATTCCGGGTATATCAGCCATAGCAAATGATTTATGGCCTCTGTATGGGACTATGCCAAGATTAGGTACAAGTGTAGTAAAGGGATAGTCAGCAATTTTAGGTTTAGCAGCCGTAACAACTGATAACAGGGTTGATTTTCCGGCATTTGGAAATCCAACTAAACCAACGTCTGCCAGAATTTTAAGCTCAAGAATTACAGATTTTTCAATTCCCGGCAGTCCGGGTTGTGCATACCTGGGCGTTTGATTTGTTGAAGATTTAAAGTGGGTATTACCCAACCCGCCTTTTCCTCCTTCAATAATAACTTCAGTTTGGCCATGTTCGGTAATTTCAGCTAATACTTCATCTGTTTCAGCATCTTTTGCAATAGTGCCAAGCGGCACTTCAATAACTTTATCTTTACCAAAAGAACCTGACTTTTGCTGGCCGGCGCCGGGTTTGCCGTTTTCGGCTTTTACATGTCTCGTGTACCTGAGGTGCAATAATGTCCATAAATGAGAATTGCCTTTAAGTATAACATGGCCTCCTCTGCCGCCGTCACCACCATCAGCGCCGCCTTTTGGCACATACTTGGCTCTGTGTAAGTGGTTAGAGCCGGCACCTCCCTTCCCCGAACGACAATATATTTTTATATGATCAACAAAGTTTGATGTCATTTATTACGTATTTTGATAATATTAAAAACTGTAGTAAGCAAAAACTTAAGGCAGAATTTCTTTCTTGTTTTGATAAAAATCAATTGCACGGGAAATATTTTCAAAAACTCTATTAACAGGTTCCATTCCATTAATTGAAATTAGTTTTTCTTGCTTGTTATAGTAATCAAGCAGAGGAAGTGTTTGAGATTTATAAACTTCTATTCTCTTTTTAATAATTTCCTCATTATCATCACTTCTTCCTGAATCCTCTGCCCTGCCCATCATTCTTTTAAACAACTCATCTTCTGCTACTTCAATAGAAATAACCACATCTACGGGTATATCTCTTTTTTCAAGCATTTTGTCAAGTGTTTCGGCTTGCACAATAGTTCTTGGAAAACCATCAAAAACGAAACCCGCACTATCAGCATACTCAATTGCTTTAAAATATAAGGTTTTCAATACTATTTCATCAGGCACAAGCATTCCGTCATCAATATATTCTTTTACTTTGCAGCCAATAGTAGTTTTTTCCTTGATTTCATTTCTTAAAATTTCTCCGGTAGATAGGTGAATAAGGCCGTATTTTTCAACAATTTTTTCTGATTGTGTACCTTTCCCTGACCCTGGTGGGCCAAAAATTATAACATTTAGCATAACATAAAAATTATTGTCGCCCTGGGGACTTGTTTTGACTTTTATTTACTTATTTATTTATTCAATAATTTTATAAATATCAGGCAAATTTCTGCCATACCCGTTATAATCAAGGCCATAACCAATAATAAAATCATTTGGTATTTCCAGGCCGACATAATCAGGTTTTATGTTTGTTTTCAATGCTTCTGGTTTTAGCAACAATGTAGCTACTTTCAAAGAATCCGGTTCATATCTTGCTAAATCTTTAACAAGATGCGTAATGGTAATGCCACTGTCAATGATGTCTTCAAGGATTATAATATCCCTGCCCTTAATATCTTCATTAAGGCCTATAACCGTCTTTACTTCTTCCGTTGTTTGAGTTCCCTGGTAAGAACTAAGTTTAATAAAACTAATTTCACAATTGCCCACGTACTTCTTAAGTAAATCTGAGGCAAACATAAATGAACCGTTAAGAATACAAAGGAATAATGGGGTTTTATTTTTGTAATCAGTGTTTATTTTATTGGCCAATATTTCTATAGCCACAGCAATTTTATCGCTGTCAATAAATTTAGCAAATTCCTTATCGTGAACTTTTACTGTTTGCATTAAAGTATTTAGTATTAATTGTTTTGTTTTATTATGTAATTAATTAAAAGTATTATAAAAACTGCTAAATTACAAAAATATAATAATGGATTAGGAAAATGTTTGATAATTGATAAATCTTTTTTTACAATTTATTGGCATTTCTTATATAACACCTTTAAATACAAAGTTAGCAGGGCCTTTTAATGCAACATCTGTGAAAATTTTCTTCTCTTTGTTATGGAAAAAGTTTACATAAAGATTGCCTCCGGGTGTTTTTATTTGTGGTTTTTTGATGGTTTTTCCTGATAGATAAGCAGCTATAGCAGATGCAACAACCCCGGTGCCACATGATAATGTTTCTCTTTCTACTCCCCTTTCGTAGGTTCTTACGTGAAGTAGGCCATTAGTACTTTGAACAAAGTTCACGTTTGTGCCGCCAGGCATAAAATCTTCGCTGTGACGGATTTTTCTACCTGTTTCAGCTACATCAACTCTTTCATTTTCTGAAAGAAAAATCACGTAATGAGGAGAGCCTGAATTGATGTAATACCCATTTTTATGCTCTTTAAAATCACTTATATCCTGCATTTTTAGAATAACATTATGAGAATTTTCATTATCATTCTCATCTTTCAGGATATCGGCACTATGTTTGCCGTCAATAGCTTCAAAATGCATTGATTCCTCAGTATAGCCATTGTTGTATGCGAAAGCAGCAATACATCTTCCCCCGTTGCCACACATACTGCCCTCATTGCCGTCAGAATTATAATATTTCATTTTAAAATCTGCAATATCACTTTTCTGAAACAACATTAAACCATCTGAACCTATCCCAAAGTTTCTGTCGCATAATAGCTTTATTCCTGCCTGGCTGTTATATGGTGAGTTCTTAAAAGCATTATCAGTATCATTAATTATAATGAAGTCGTTACCTGTGCCTTGGTATTTTTGGAATTCTACTGCCATGTACGTTTTAGTTCATTAATAATGTCCGTATCTGTCAAAGGGTCCAAAGGTAAGTAATCAGCAGTAAACTCTATTGGGTAAAAATCATTAATATATTTTAAAAATAATTGCTGGTTATGAATAATAAAAGAGGTAGCCTGGATAAAGTCAACTCCATATAATACAATCTTATTGTTTGTCATCTTATACGCTTTTAGGTTAATAGGGGATTCCCAGTATTCAACGTAATAGATATTATGGGGATTTCTTTTTCTGTAGTTTGTACTTCCCAATAGGGAATCCAGTTCCCTTGTTGTATCCGAGCCACCTACCCTGTCAAATTTCAAATGTATGGTTTTTACCTTGAGCAGGCTGTCTTTTAGTACATGAATATTATCTGCTAAACTTGTGAAACTCTTGCTGTCGCTTTTTGATGTTTTGCTGACTTCTGTATTATTTAATAAAATACTTTTTTCAGCTTTCTCATCCATGTTAATAATAATGCCATCATTAATATCATTCTCAACCACTTGCAATGAATCAAAGCCATAGCCTATATTTTCTTTTGTTTTGTTTATGTTTTTATGTTTTTTTTGAGAAAGCTTTTCTTCTGCATAATAGGTTGTCTTTGTACCATCCATTTCAACAAATACAGACTTTAAAAAACTGACACTTTGTCGGTTGTAGTTTAAATATACTAATCCTCCACCAAGAAAAAACCCAAGCAATAAGCCTGCAATGAGCTGCATAAAGCTATACTCCGGCTGTCGTTTTCTTCTCATTATGTGTTTTTTATTAGTGAATTAAAACTATTGTTTATTACAAAAATACAAAATATGTTGTTTGCGTTTATAATAATATACTGAAAAAGTACTCATATCAAATGGTTAGGCCCAGCCTTTGGGGCTTCGATGTGAAATGACAATCAATATTTCTTATTGTATAGCCCATGCTGTTGATAACTTGATTCATAATGTTTTTGTTAAATCAAATGATTTTGGGACAGGTCAAGCCCTGTCCCTACCATTATGCAATCTGTTGTCAATAAGGTCGGTCAAGCCCGACCTATACATTTTTTCTTATGAATTAGAAAATTGTATAAGAATAATGAATTCATTAAAGAAAGTCAAAATATAAAAACGTGAAGTAATTATTGTATTGGCTGGGCTTGACCAGCCAGGATACCATATAACGTGATAACCGTAAGGACAGGGCTTGACCTGTCCGTAAAAAACAGTTTTTTACACCATTGAACAAAGCATTTTGAAAATATTGTCATTAGTAGCGAATGCGAGGGATCCGGCAACTTGCAGGAAATGCTTGGTAATACTTCTGTCAAACTTCCTTGAATGCCACGAAATTTCCCGAAAGCGGAAGAAAGGTTCTTATCAAACCACCAATGCTGGAACAAACGTTGCGGGCAGGCAAGGCAAAACGCAGAAATTAATGAGCAAATGTGTTAATGAGCAAATGAGCAAATTAGTTAATTGGTGGATTGGTTGATTGGGAAATTGGTTAATTGGTTAATTGGTTAATTGGGAAATTAGTTAAAATGCCGTAGGATTAAAGATTTGAGGATTGAAGAATAAAACTGGCCTTCGGAGTTTTACCGGTAACGAGCA
>PWND01000113.1 GCA_003557965.1 Bacteroidales bacterium
AAACAGTTTTGATGATATTGAAGCCGATAAAAAATATAAAGAACCACCGGTGAAATTAGACAGCGATATTGCAGATTCTTATGACAGGAACAAAAACGATGATGATCATTTTACACAACCGGGACTTTTATTCAGAAAAGTGATGAATGATCAACAACGTAAAAATACTGTAAGCAATATCGTTGGAGCCATGAAAGGCATAGAAAGCAAAAAACGAAATGAAATAATCCAAAGGCAGCTATCCCACTTTTATAAAGCCGACAAAGAGCTAGCTTTGTCAGTAGCAAAAGGGCTAAATTTCAATTTTAAAGTATAGTTGCAAACTTAAATCAATTAAACAGCTGCAGTACGCCGAAAATATGCTGCAGCTGTTTGTTTTTGTTAAAAACAGGTGGGTGACTCAATTTGTATAACTGGCAAAACCTGAAAAATTAAAATTGACTGTTTAAATAAATTGATAAAAAAATAAAAAACAAAAAGATCAAGGTTTCAAAATAAGCATATAGTATTCACGTAAACGCACAGGAGGTTATTATGGCTGATTGTTCAGGATGCAAAACATTTCCTTGTTATAAAGGAGAAGATTGTTTGCGCGGTCAGGATTTTAAAGCTTATGATACTCCAACAAGAAAGGAGTATGGGTCGGCAAAAAACAGCAAAATGCTAGAGGTTTCTACCGGCATAGAAGGTGAGCATTATATGGAATGGACAAGGCTTGAAGAGATCATAGGTTTTGCTGAGCAAATGGGATATAGAAAGATTGGCATTGCACATTGTGTTGGTTTGACAAATGAAGCTGCAGTTCTTAAAAACATCCTCGACAAAAAGTTTGAGGTCCATGCTATCTGCTGCAAGTTCTCAGGCATTGATAAAAAAGATTTCAATCTGAAGCAAATTTCTGACAACAGGCGTGAAGCAATTTGCAATTCAATAGGCCAGGCAATGGTGCTAAACGATTTGAATACTGAACTTAATTTACTCGTCGGGTTATGTGTCGGACATGATATTCTTTTTACAAAATATTCTGAAGCACCCGTAACTACATTTATCGTTAAAGATCGTGTAACAGGGCATAATCCTGCAATTTCTTTATATTCAAATTATCATTTGAAAAAATTTATTGATAAATAATTTCAAACCTAACTCAATGCGGCAAATAATATTAATCCTGGCGATGCTTTTAACGCTTGTTTGTACCGGCACATCAAAAGAAAAAAGCTTTACCCTTTTGCATACAAGCGATGAACACTCAATTCTGCTTCCCGTGCCGCTGGCAGATTATCACCCGGAAAAGGAAGACAATGCCCTGGGTGGATTTGCCAGGTTATCGACACTCGTAAAAAAAGTGCGTAATGAAAAAAAAGATGAGCCGGTACTGCTTTTTTCCTCGGGCGATTTTATTGGAGGCTCACCTTTTGCATGGTTGATCCCGTTAGGATATTCACCCGAACTGGAGGTAATGAAAAAGATAGGTTATAATGCTGCAGCACTAGGCAACCATGAGTTTGATTATGGCCCTGATGTCTTAGCAGAATACTTTTTAAGAGCCGGATACCCTGGGTATCATGACAAACTCACACTGCTGGGAACAAATTTGAATATTCCCGCCGAAACAAAGCTAAATGAAGTTGAGGTTGCTGAAAACAATCTTTTTACCCTCGACAACGGGCTTACAATAGGTGTTTTTTCACTCCTGGGAGAAAAGGCTTTTTCTGTTGCCCCAACCGCCCATCCGGTAAGCATCTCCCCTCCCCTTGAAGCAGCGCAAAAGCAGGTTAAGCTACTGCGTCAATCTGGTGCTGATGTAATTATTGCCTTAACTCATTCGGGGATGGATGAAGATTACCAGCTGGCATCTGCAGTTGAGGGAATAGACGTTATTCTTGGAGGCCACTATCATTACAAAACACCCGGACCTGAATTTGTAAACAACACAATCATTTTTCATAGCGGTTATTACCTTCAGCACCTGGGTGAGCTAGAACTTGCATTTGATACTTCAACCAAGGGTCTAAGGGTTCTAAATGATGAAAACAACACACCTTATCATACTCTCCTGGACAGTTCTGTTGATGAAGATCCAGAGATCAAAGCCATGGTTGACAAATACGGTAATAAATTAAACAAGTTCATAGGATCATATACCGGCAGCCTGGTCAGCAGTTTTGATGACTTCGTAATGTATTCTGAGTTTCCGCTTATAAAAGAAAACATTAAGACGGAAACCACCACCGGCAATTTCATCACTGACGCTATGCGCCTTATGACCGGCAGGTTGTTAGATGAGCAGGTAGATATAGCTTTCCAGGCAAACGGCGTCATTCGCGAGGATATTTTTCCCGGCACCACTGATTGGTCAAAAGGTAAAATAACCTTTTTCGACCTTGTTTCAGTATCAGGCCTGGGAATGGGACCCGACAATAGCCCGGGATACCCCCTGGTGAGCTTTTACCTGACAGGTGAAGACGTATACAACCTGCTGGAGACAGCATCATTGCTGCCGTTGGTGTTAGGAGACACATTCTTTCTCCAGTTTTCAGGATTAAGATACAGCTACGATCCCGGGAAGGCCTTCTGGCTAACTATACCTTTATTGGATATACCCGTGCCAGCTTACCGTTCAGTGACTAACGCTGAAATATACTACGGTGAAGGAATACAAACAGATGATAAGTTTAAAAAAATTAAAAAATGCAATGAAAAACTTTATCA
>PWND01000066.1 GCA_003557965.1 Bacteroidales bacterium
AATTCTATGGTTTCGGAAAAATCGGCGCTCATGCCATCGGCATTGGTTGCCGTTAAGATCACTTCATACGTGCCAAACTCATCATAAATGTGCGTTGGATTTTCTTCTGCCGATGTGTTCGTATCGTCAAAATCCCAGGAATAGGTTTCCGCGTTTTGCGAGAAATTCATAAAGCTTACTTCCAGGGGGTTGTCCTCACTGATCTCATACTGAAAACTGGCAATAGGATCAGCTGCCGGCTCATCATCATCCGAGCTGCAGGATGCAAGCGCAAAAAATGAAAATGTAGCTATCATCAGTGATAACTGAATGAAGCGTTTTTTTGTGTGAATCGTTGTCATAATGTGTGTTTTTTGGTTGATAAAAATGATTTGTTGGAGATAAATAAAAAGTTTGCTGTGATTTTAATTGTATTTGACGGCAAACATAAGCACACAAAAGCCATGTATACAAATATTGTATTACAGCAATAATACAACAGTCTCATTTTTGACTACATCAACACTACATCATTATGATTTTATAATACTGATTACCATTTATATATAAACTATTTTATAAAAATGACTCTTTCTCACGAAAAGATGAGTTCACGTGTAACCGCTGTTGGCGGGAATTTAAAACGAAAGAATAAAGTCAAGCAGATTTTCCTTTTGACTCAAATCTAATTTTTTCCTGAGTCGATATCTGCTGATCTCAACACCCCGGATGGAGATATTCATTAACGGGGCAATTTCTTTGGTGGAGAGGTTCATGCGCAAATATGCACAAAGCCGCAATTCTTTGGGTGTAAGATCGGGATATTGCTGTTTTAACCTGTCGAGAAAATCCTGGTGCACATCATCAAAGTAACTGTTGAAAAGCTCCCAGTTCTTTTCATTGTGTAAATCCCTGTTTACTTTTTTTACAAGTTTTGACAGGTTATGCCGCTCAGGGTTATCCTCGGGTAAACTTTTCTGAAGCTGGTTCAATTCATTTTTAACCTTGGTCAAAGATTTATTTTTCTGTATGAGATGCAAAGTAGCATTGGCCAGCTCCTGGTTCTTATGCTTCATCTCATTTTGCAGGCTTTCATTGCGGAGATGCATGATCTCCTTTTCGCTTAATGCCGATTTTTCCTCAAATAATTTTTCTCTCTGAGCCAGCCTTTTTTCGTGTTTAATGCGTTCACGCAGTCTTATACGCAAGATCCGGCGGCGCACATAATACGCATTTACAGCAATGATCGACAATATCAACACTGTGTACACTATATATGCCAGCCTCGAACGATAAAACGGTGGCTCTATGGTGAACCGGAACTGCCGGATCAGGCTTTCCGCGCCATAAACATTGCGGGCTTTTACTTCAAACACATAGTCTCCCTCACGAAGGTTGGTATACTCTTTAAAGTTCAGACTTTCCCATTCAGACCATTTATCTTCAAGACCAACAAGCCGCCAGGCAAATTTCTGCTTGGGAGGGTTCTCAAAAGCAGGCGTGGTAAACCTGAACATAACAGAATTTAAGCCAAAGCGTTTGGCCGGCCGTTCAGCCAGTGGATTGATAATAATATCGCTGAAATAATGATACGAAACAGGTGTGCTTTTCCCATAAAAAGTGACCTCCGTAAAGAAAAGGTCTTCGTAATAGCTGTAATCGTTAATTATACCGGGCTCGTAATGTGCCAGCCCGTTTTGACTGCCAATAAACACATTGTTGTTGTCGTTGACAAAAATACTCTGAAAAGCAGGTATCAAATAGTCGTTTATCCTGTAAAACGGTGCCAGTATGTCTTTAAATGTACCATCTTCAAGTAAACGCATAACACCCATATATTCATCCGTAAAATACCAGATGTTTCCGTGCGTATCCTGGTGAATAATATCAATAAAAGCCTCATCACCCAATATGGCTGCCAAGGCGTTATCGCCTGTGAAGGTTCCGGATGCGTCATCATAAGCGAAAATACCTTCTTTGGTTGTAATAAACATTTGATTATCATACACCTGTATGTTATAAGGCAGAGTAGCGGGCAAGCCATGGCTGTTATAATAATAATCCACCTTTTCTACGATACTAAAATTATCGTTCAGGGTAAGTTTATAGAGACCGCGGTATCCGTGTGCAATCCAAAGATTGTTTTCATTATCCATAAACATGCTCCTGGCAGACTCCGTAAATCCTTCTATATCGTGGTGATACCGCCAAACACCATCCTTCTTTATTAAGCTGACCAAACCGGTATAGGTGCCGGCAATCACTATATCCTGGAGGTGTGATGGCTTAAGAAACGACCAAAACCCCCTGACATCTGAAATTTGCCGGGCAGTAAAACCATCTATTTGAAACGCACCAAAATTATGACCGCATAACAGAATATCGTCGATGACCTCCAGGCTCCAGACCTGCCCCTCTGTGCCTTCTATCAGTCTGAATATTTCACTCACATCCAATGAGTTTCTAATATCTTCATGCCTTGCTGCAAATAAGCCCTGATTGGTACCTACATACAAAATACCGTTATGCATGATGCTTGCATAAGTGCTTTCAATTTTATAGTTGTAGTTCATAAAGGTTATGGGAGAGCTTGTTTCCACATAGTCAATGCCATTATCAAGCCCAAGCCATAGGTTTTTGCGCCTGTCTTCAAAAATATCGAGAATGGTATTGTTTTGCAAACCTTTATAGCGATTGAGGTGTTGCAGCAAATCGCCACCGGCATTGGTGA
>PWND01000211.1 GCA_003557965.1 Bacteroidales bacterium
AGAGTCGCAGCTTGGCGTAGGAACTACAATTACGATTAAACTGCCGCTTACTTTATCTATAATTGACGGCTTGCTGGTTAAAATTGATAATACTCACTTCGTTTTACCGCTATCTTCTGTTAATAAATGCTTTGAAGCTGACAAAGAAAGTATCAGTAATGCTAATAATAAATATATACTGGATGGTGAATTATTGCCTTTTGTCAACCTTCGCAAAGAGTTTGATATTCAGGAAAACATACCGGAAATACAACAAATAATACAAGTAGTTTATGAGGATTTTAAAATTGGGATATCTGTTGATAAAGTAATTGGCGAATACCAGGCTGTACTAAAGCCTTTGGGCAGGTTGTTTAAAAACCAGGAGATTATTTCCGGTGCTACAATTCTTGGAGATGGCACGATTGCATTAGTACTCGACACAAATAAAGTTATTGGCACATTCGACAGGGAAACACTAATGAAAAGAGAAGATTACTATAAGAATATTAAGTAATAAATAAAAACCTATTGTTTAACCAAAAAGAAGTAATTATGAGTGAAACAAAGACAGTTGGTACGCTAAAGTCTTATTTGTCATTTGAACTGGGAAATGAGATGTTTGCGGCCGATGTTAGCAAAGTTTTGGAAATACTTGAAATGCGGCCTATCACAAAAGTGCCGCGAGCCCCTTCTTATATGAGAGGGGTTATCAACCTTAGAGGCAGTGTTTTGCCGGTCCTCGATACGCGTATTAAATTTGGAATGAAACCAAAAGAAGATACCGTTGATACATGCATAGTAGTGCTTAATGTTACAATGGATGACGAACCTTTGACGCTTGGTGCTTTAGTAGATTCTGTTGAAGAAGTTCTTGAACTGACAGATAACGATATTGAACCACCTCCTACTATTGGCAGTAAGTTTAATCCTGAATACCTGAATGGTATGGTTAAAATGGATGATAACTTTATTATGGTTTTAAATGTAGATAAGGTTTTTTCTACTGACGAACTAATTATGGCTACTGAAGCAGCAGAAAAAAAACAAGCTGATAGTGAAGCCAAAACAGACGCTGAAAACAAACAGCAGAAAAATAAAAAAGAAAAAAAATAAATTTTTAATGACAGAAAACTATCTGTCAAATAAATAAAAAAACAATAATTAAATAAAATTAAAAAATAATAAAACAGGAGGTATTATGAGATTTAAAGACTTAAAAACTGGTACTAAAATACTCACCGGCTTTATGATGGTTGTTCTAATAGCTGTCATAATAGGTGTAATCGGGCTTGTTAGCCTTAGAAATGTTGGGGTTGCTTTCCATGAAGTTTCTGATGTAAGAATGCCTAGCATTCAGTATTTGGGAGGAATGGAAGCAAACCTGGAAAGATTACAAAGAGGCTATGTACAATTACTTGACAACAACCTGTCACAGCAAGAAAGAAGAGAAGTTCTCAGAGATATTCAAAGATACAGGAGCGAATATCAACGTGCTCATGAATTATTCATACCACTTGACCAAACAGCGGAAGAGGAGAGAATCTACAATCAGATGGTTGAAGAATTAAATAACTGGGCTAATATTAATGCGCAAAATGTAGATACTGAACATGAAAGGCTAATGGAAATGGATATTATGTTTCCTATGGAATTAAACAGGGACCTTGAAATGTTTATGAAAGACCACTATGAATTACAAGTGCGAACCATGAACGCCATTATTAACATGCAGGTATTTGAAGGTGGTGACGACCACACTCGTTGTAACTTTGGCCAATGGCTGCCTGAATTTGAAACTGACAATCGTGAATATAACAGGCTGGTAGGTGATATGGACCAGCATCACCATGATTTTCACAGGGCAGTTGGCACAATACAGCAATATATCAGGCAAGGAAATCAGGATGCTGCATTAGAGCATTATGCCAACGCTATGATCCCTGCACAGGAACAGGTATTTCATTACTTTGACCTTATAAACAGAGAGGCTAACCAGGCTGTACAGCAATTCGAAGATATGAGTGACGTTATTCATAACCAATCAATGGTAGCGCATGCCCAGACTATGGCATTAATTACTGACCTAATTGATATTAATGTTGCTGTAGCCCAGGAAGAAGTTGAAGCAGGTGATGCTACTATTGCCGGCAGCAACATTTTAGTTGTTACCGGTATCATTATAGGTGTAATAATAGCACTGCTGTTAGGTATAGTTATTACAAGAATGGTAACTACAGGTGTAAACAGAGGTGTTGACATTGCTGAAACTATTGCAGCAGGCGACTTAACTGTAAATATCGAAACCGGCCTTATAGATAGAAAAGATGAAATAGGCAGGCTTTCAAATGCCATGCAAAATATGATTGACAAGCTGCGCGAAATAATTGGCGGAGTTGTGTCCGGTTCTGATAATATCGCATCTGCCAGCCAGCAAATGGCTTCTACTTCACAGGAAATGAGCCAGGGAAGCACTGAGCAGGCTTCATCTGCAGAAGAAGTAAGCTCTTCTATGGAAGAAATGGCTGCCAATATTCAACAAAATACTGATAATGCCCGCGAAACCGAGAGCATTTCTCAAAAGGTATCTGATGGCATACAGGAAGTTGGAACCGCATCTACCCAAAGCTTACAGTCAGTTAAAACAATTGCTGAAAAAATCTCCATTATTTCAGAAATTTCAAGGCAAACCAATATTCTTGCGCTTAATGCTGCTGTTGAAGCTGCA
>PWND01000243.1 GCA_003557965.1 Bacteroidales bacterium
CCTTTCCATTTGTTTATTTTTTATACTTTTATAATCTTTGAAAAATTTTTCAATTTTCTATACTTTTATGAGGCGTTCAATATTATTTGTATTATTGGGAGTTAGCACTTTTTGTTACTCACAGGTAAATCCTTCTGGAAATCCACTTGTTCGAAACTTTGATGCTTCGATTTATAGAGCAGCTGAACAAAACTGGGGAATTACAATGGATAACAGGGGAGTTATTTACGTCGGTAATCATGCCGGTGTCCTCGAATATGATGGTGTTAATTGGAGACTACTTCCTGTAGACAACAATTCAAACGTAAGGTCTTTAGATTCTGACGACAATGGAAGAATATATGTTGGAGCTGTGAATGAGTTTGGCTACCTGGAACCTGATAGCGAGGGTAATATGAAATATGTTTCATTGTTAAACCATCTTGATACTGCTTTTCATGCATTTGGAGAAGTTTGGAAGGTTTATACTTATGATAATTACGTCCACTTTTCAACACGTGCAGGATTCTTTACTTATGACTATTTAGAAGATTCTTTACAACACTTTATATATAACCGTGAATTTAGAGATACCGTTTTCCCTCTGTGGACGTTCGTTATTGAAGGAGATGTTTATGTTGGCACATTTGTTAATGGGCTCATGAAGGTTGTTGATGATGAAATAAAAACTATTCCGGATGGTGACTTTTTTTCACATATGGATATATTTAGCGTTATCAGGTATGATGAAAATCATCTATTGATAAGTACTCGAGAAAGCGCTGTTGATTATGGTGTTTACTTATATGACCTGAATGAGCACAAAGTAATTGATGCGTTTCCTTCTGAATTAACCAATATGTTTTTAAATGATTACGCACTTTTTAGTGTTGTCAGAATTGCTAATAATAAATTGGCTTTTGCAACTGGTAAGGGGGTTTTAATTACAGACAATTATGGAAACTTGGTTCAAATTATAAATGAAAAAACCGGGTTGCAAGACCAAACAGTATACGCTTTATTCCAAGATACTAATTCCAATGATGCTCCTTTGTGGATGGCTTTAGATAATGGATTGGCATATTCAAATATATTTAATCCCTTGATGAGACTTGATGACCAGTCAGGAATAAGAGGATTGATAAACCATATTGCATCGTTTAACAATACTTTATATGTTGCTACTACTAATGGAGTTTACTATTTAAATCAATATAAAGACAGAATCCCTGAGTTTGCACAGATTGAAAACATTAGGGCAAATGCATACTCTTTGGATATATGGAAAGACCCCTATACAAAAAGAGAAAAACTCATTGTTGGCACTAGGGGAGAAGTCTTTACTATTGATCATAATAAGAATGTTTTCTCAATTACTCAACAACTTAGAGACGTTACTCATAATAGCTACGGTGTTAAAGGCTCAAAAAAATATCCACATAGAATTTATTTAGGCTTGAGCAGCGGCATTGAATATATTGAGCTCTCAGAAGGAAGGTGGCGTAGAGGAATAATTAATGAGAATTTTAATTATGAAGTGCGTAGCATTGTCGAAGAAGATGATGGCACAGTCTGGTTTGCAGTTCCATTAAGAGGATTTGGTAGAATAACATTTGAAAATGATGCTCCGGAAATCACCCTGTTTACTTCTGAAAATGGATTAACCGAAAACCTTAATTTGCTTCGTCTTTATAACTATAAAAATGAAGTAATTTTTGCTACAGCAGAAGGAGTTTATAAGTTTGACTCGGCCAATGAGCAGTTCTACAAAGACAAAAGGTTTCAGGCTAATCTTGATGAAGAAAATCCCGGGTATTTTGCGATGGCTCAGGATTCAGAGAATAACTTGTGGATGACAAGGTATCATGGGCAGCAAGATATTTGGATTGAAAAAGCACTGCTTAAAGAGGACGGCAACTTTGAAATAGTTTCAAATAAGTTTAACCTAATCCCTTCAGTTTGGTGTGATGCGATATATGTTGATAGAAATAATATAGCTTGGTTTGGAAGTTCAAACCATTTATATAGTTTTAATTATGACTTTCCAAAGAATTATGATGAGCAATTCCATACTCTAATCAGAAATGTAAGTACAATTGTTGGTGACTCGCTTTTGTTTGCCGGAACCAATTTTGATGAATCTGAAAAAGGATTCAGGTTCCCAGCATTTGATCAACCTGCCAACTTGAGACCCGTTTTAAAATATCAACTTAATAATTTGGAAATAGCATTTGCAGCTCCATACTTTGAAGGACAACATGGTATTGAATACAGCTATATACTTGAAGGCTTTGATGATTGGTCGAGATGGACTACTGCTACACAGGCTAACTATTCATATATACCTGTAGGGTCATATACTTTTAAAGTTAAAGCAAGAAATATATATGGAGTAGAGAGTGTGCCGGCATCTTTTAGTTTTACAGTGCTGCCACCATGGTACAGAACCATATGGGCTTACATTTCATATGGTATTTTGGCATTGCTTGCTGTTTATGTTATTATTATTCTGAACACAAGAAGACTAAAAAGAGAAAAAGAAATTCTTGAAGGTATCGTTAAAGAAAGAACTGCTGAAGTTGTTAAGCAAAAGGACGAAATTGAACTGCAACGTGATAAAATTGCTAAGCAAAATGAAAGTATCACGAATAGCATTGCTTACGCTAAACGTATACAAACTGCTGCATTACCGCCGGATGAATTTATTGACAGGCTTATTCCTGAAAG
>PWND01000131.1 GCA_003557965.1 Bacteroidales bacterium
CATTCTGTATTTTTTCGAGATTATCAAATTTTATAGCTGTAATTCCTTCAGAACGATGAGTTAACCAAAACATTCCTGGTTTATCTTCTGTAATATTATAGATCTCATATTCTGCCAGATCATCTATCAACTTCAAAGTTTCGAAAACCTCCATCTCATCATTGTAATACAATAAAAACAAGCCCCGGCCCGTGCCAAACAATAGAATATTGTTATTTTGTGATGATTTTGCCGTTGAAATAAAACTACCATCCACCAAAAGATTTGATCTGTTTCCATTAATCTCATATATTCCTCTGCTTGTTGCCACAAGCAATTTTTCATCATTGTACTTTGCATCACCAACAACTAAAAAAGACCAGGCTCTGGCTGAAATATCTTCTACTTTTTGAAATTGATTAATAGCTTTCTGAGATTCTTCATAAAGATCATCTCCTGAAAGTCGGTAAACCCCCTGCCAGGTGGAAATGTAAATATCACCTTTAAACCGTATTATGTCCAATATTGATCCCTCAAAACCGGCAGCATCATCCCAGTAAGTCATTGGATAATTTATGTTTACTGAACTAATACCATTATCCAGAGCCATCCATAATATTTCACAACAGCTTTCATATAGATAATTAACCGTTTGATTTTGAAGACCCGTACTTTTATTAATAACCCTATTCAATGAGCCATCTCTCTCCATTATATAAACACCATCCAGGATAGTAGCAAAAGCATAGTTGCCATTTCTCAACTTAATGCTATGAGTTATATCATTATCCTTCAGGCTATTATAAACTTCCTGATTTTTTAGTGGCTCAGGTTCAAATAGATCCATTTCCGGATTATCAAGTATATTATTAACCAGGTAAACTCCGTTTATAGCACAATAAATTAGGATCTTTTCTTCTGAAAACGGATGCATAAAAACAATATGAAAATCGCTTAAAGAGTTTTTCTCATCAAAAGAAACCAGGTCTGCCCCGTCAAAATATTTCAATCCTTCATCGGGATTAACATCAAACAAATAAATGCGATTGTTTACTCCAAAAAAATGACTGAATCTGTCAGGTTTCCAAATCTTTAATTTATCATCATGTAAATGGTAAAACTTGTCATAATTGTTAAAAAACACACCATGGGAAGTAACAACTATTTTCCAAATAAAAGAAAACTCTTGTTCATCATCCGGAAAAAGATGCAGCATGGATTCATATACCAGCTTGCCATTATCATCAGGCGTCAAATATCCAAATTCAGAGTGGCTGCCAACATAAATAGTTCCATTTTTAGCTGAAGCAATTGATGTGGCAGGTTTATTATCCGGGAGTTCTATCAAATTCCAATTAACACCATCATACTCCAAAACACCATCTATGTTTGCAAAATACAGAACACCTCGACTATCTTCGGTAGCCGACCAATTCTGACTATTTGCTCTGTATTGATGAGGTTGATAATTTTTTAATATAGGCGAACCAATTGGCTCATTGGCTTTAAGTTGCATTGAAAACATTGCACCACAAAAAACAAACACTATTATAAAACTATAGATCCGCCTAACTCCAAAGGTCATTTTTTATGTTTTAAATATTAAAAACTATTCAAAAATACGAATAAGTTATACAATTCATAACAGTGTATCACTTATACTTAATTATTTTACAAATGACAGATAAGTTTTCTCTTCTGTTAAAAAAGGGTTTCAAAATAATCCCTAAAAATAAACAAACTTTTTTAATCAGCTTCATTCTATTTCTTTTAAATTAAATAGCTTCCTACATTAAAGTATTTCAAGGAGTTATACAGAGATAATAATATATTTGTTGTTTATCAAAACATATTTTTTTTACGATTGCACGACCAAAAAGGCAGATATTTTATACTTTAGCAGAAACACACAAAATTTATCAACATCTATGATCAACGAACAATTAATAAACCCAAAAAGTATAGTAGTGGTTGGTGGTTCTAACGACATTACCAAACCAGGAGGTAAAGTGCTGAAAAACATAATTGACAGCAACTTTACAGGCGACATTTATGTTACAAATTTAAAAGAAAGCGAAGTTCAGGGTATTAAAAGCTTTAAAGACCCTTCGGAATTACCGGAAGTTGATTTAGCTGTAATTGCAATTGCAGCACGCTTTATTGTTGAAACAGTTGAGTTTCTTGCACATCAAAAAAACACACTCGCGTTTATAGTGCTTTCAGCAGGCTTTAGCGAAGAAAGCGAAGAGGGCAAAGAACTTGAAAAACAGCTTGTAGATGTTGTAAACAATGTTAACGGCACCCTTATTGGGCCAAATTGCATTGGGGTTTTAACCCCCAATCATAGTAGCGTATTCACCTATCCAATTCCAAAGTTAACTCAACATGGATGTGATTTTGTTTCAGGTTCAGGTGCTACCGCTTGTTTTATTATGGAAGCAGGCATTCCTAATGGACTTACTTTTGCCAATGTTTTTTCAGTTGGAAACAGCGCACAAATTGGAGTTGAAGAGGTTCTAAAATACATGGATGAGTCTTTTGATGAGAAAACCAGCTCAAGGGTAAAACTACTTTATATTGAAAACATATCAAAGCCCAGGATGCTGCTTAACCATGCTTCATCACTAATACGCAAAGGATGCAAGATAGCTGCTGTCAAGGCAGGATCATCAGAAGCCGGTAGCCGTGCAGCTTCATCGCATACAGG
>PWND01000033.1 GCA_003557965.1 Bacteroidales bacterium
ATCTATCCTAAATTCTATGTTTTTGTTTTTAATCATTGGCAAAAGTAAGTCATGCAGCTCCGAAAAAAGCATTTTAGCAGAAACGCTTTTGGGCTGTGGGGCCATTCGCCCTGTTTGAGATGCAGCCCATTTTAAAAGCTCATCTAAAAATGCAGAAAGCTTTGTTGACGAGTTTTTAAGTTCTTCTGTATAGTAATTAATTTCTTCAAGCTTTAGTTCATTATAGTTGTCATGAACAGCTGTGGAGATATTGCGGAAAGCATATATTGGATTTTTTAAATCATGTGCCAGAATATTAAAGAACTTGTCTTTTGTCTGGTTTATCTCATTCAGCTGAGAATTAACAAACTGCAGTTGTTTTTGTGCCCTCTTCTTTACATAATATCTGCTTAATAGTGCTCCAAGCAAAATCAATAACACAATAGAAACACCTATCATTACAATTCTTTGTTGCCTGGACTTATTTAATTCCAGCTCTTGCTCAAGCTTGACCTGGTTTAAAACGGCTAGTTCTTTTTCTTTTTGTTCGGTTTCATATTTTACCTGAAAGTCCAGCAATTGCTGTCGTGCTCTTTCATTATATGCAGAATCTCTTACATCTATAAACCTTTTATAGTTTTCTAATGCCAGGTAAAAGTTGCCTCTTTTTTGATTTAACAAAGAAAGCTCCTCATAGTTTTTCTGAATCATGTTGTTGAAACCGATACTCTTAGCTATTTCCAGGCTATTATTGTAGTATGCTTCAGCATTTTCATAGTCATTCTTTTTTAAGTAGTTAAGCCCAATATGGTTTAGAACAATAGATTTTGACACAAGTACATTGTTTTCTTGAAAAATCTTCAAAGCCCTCACTAAATAATCTTCGGCTAGATCAAAGTCTCCTTTCATAGTGTGTATTTCGCCAATTTGATCCAGACGGTAACCTTTTCTGATTTTATTGTCTAACTTTTTTTCCAATTGCAATGATTTATCAAGGCGCTCAAGGGCTTTATCAAATTTTCCCAGCGACTTATATACAGATGCTAAGCTGGCTTGCCGCACAGCCACTTGATTAAGATAGCCGTGTTTTTCAGATATTTCAAGAGATTTATAATAGAACTCCAGGGCTTTATCAAACTCCCGCCACATTTCATAAATTTTTCCTATAGCATTAAGGCACACTGAAACATTGACCCAGTCTTCAAATTTTGTGTCAATTTCAAGAGCTTTACTATAAGCATCCAGGCCTTCGTCATATCGTCCGGACATTACATGATTATATCCAAGTTCGCGGTTTGAAAGGGCAATTAATGGCAAATCATCAACGGTTATTGCATACAACAATGCGTTATTGAAAGATTCCGTTGATTTAGCACTTTGGTTTGTTATACGATAAATATTTCCCTTTCTGATATATGCATTGATTATACCATGTTTATGAGGATAAGGCAATCTTAATTGTTTGTTAATATAGTTTTTAAGCAAGGTGTTAGCCTCAGTGTGCTTAGATATTGCCTCAAGAGAATCTACTTTAATAAAAGCCTCTTCCTCTGATGATGGCGTACTAATGCAGTAAGCATTATTAAAACATCCCAAGATTAGAGATAATACCAAAAAAGCAAACACCTTCATCATGATAGTTTTGGTTTAAGTATCAAATTTATAACAAAATATAAAACATTCAGGAAATATAATAAAAAAGTTTGTTAAGCAAACAAACGGTTCATGTTTAATATTACTTCAGCACTTATACGGGCAAAGTGAGAAGCTCCTTAGCAGCCGGGAACTGATAGTTGCGAGGGAAGCGGGTTATGATTTATAAAACAATTTGCAAAAAGAAAACAACAAAACCACAAAGTGAAACTAAAAAAACCAAAACAAGAATAAAGTGTAAGCATAAAAGCCTAAAAAGTTAAAAAATATAATTTATATGTGGCAATATGCAAAAATCTATTACATTTGTATTGACAGATATAATAAATTATTAATTTCACTAAAAACAAAATAATTATGAAATTTGATCCAGCTTCTAATATCCAGGATTTATTGCAGTTTGGTGAATTTGGAGATGTTAATCCTTCAATTACCGATTCCGCTACTTATACGTTTCTGGAAGGAAAAACCATGTCTGATACTTTTACTGGCGAACAGCAAGGTTGTTTTTTATATTCACGCCACTGGAATCCCTCAAACAGGTATTTAGCTGAGGCTCTTGCGGCCATGGAAGGAACAGAAAGTGCCTGGGTAACAGCATCAGGTATGGCAGCAATTACAAACGCTATTCTTCAACTATGTGACACAGGGTCTCATATAATTTCCAGTGTTACAACTTATGGTGGCACTTTTGCATTTCTTGCAAACTACCTGAAAAAGTTCAAGATTGAAGTTACTTTTGTTGACCCTACCAATCTTGAACAAATTGAAAAGGCAATTCAGCCGAATACAAAAATTATTTATGCTGAAACAATGACAAATCCATTGCTTCAGATTTGCGATATTGAGGCAATTGCTAAAATCGCTGACCAACATGGGGCTAAGTTAATGGTTGACAATACTTTTACTCCCATGATTGTTGCTCCTGCTAAACTGGGAGCTCACATAGTAGTTTATAGCATGACAAAATTTATTAATGGTAAAAACGATTGTGTAGCCGGTGCTATTTGTGCCGATGAGCAGTTTATTGATGAACTTGCTGATGTTAATACAGGCACATCAATGCTATTGGGCCCGGTTCTGGATCCTATGCGTTCAGCAAGCATACATAAAAATCTTCATACGTTGCATATAAGGATGAAGCAGCACAGCCATAATGCTATGTATCTTGCAAAAAGATTTAAAGAAATAGGCCTCAAGCACAATTATCCGGGTATGCCGGAGCACCCTCAGCATGAGTTGTTTAAAAAAATGATGAACCCTGATTTTGGCTTTGGCGGATTGATAGCGATTGATCTCGAAACTGCTGAAAGGGCGACTAAACTGATGGAAAAAATGCAAGAAAAAGGTGTTGGTTACCTGGCTGTTAGCCTTGGATATTTTAAAACATTATTTAGCAATTCAGGCAAGAGTACATCCAGCGAAGTGCCGGAAGATGTGCAAAGAACAATGGGCTTGTCAGAAGGACTGATAAGGTTCAGTGTTGGGCTAGATAATGATATAGAGCGCACCTTTATTATGATACATGAGAGCTTGAAAGAACGGGGTTATTTGTAGTATGGTTTTGAAGCTTTTGCGGGCTTAATATAGCTGTTATTGAAGTATAATAAGTACGCTATTTTGCCCGCAAAAGCATATTTTAGAATAGTATTAATTAAAAACTATAGATAGGTTTAGTATATCTGCAGGGTTATAAGGCGTAAGATCCAAAACGTTATCTTCTAAAGGAATGTACATGCTGGATGGTGAATTTCCCCCTTGAACAAATCCGTTAGTATCAAAATACCCTGGTGCTTTTGTGTGATATAAATAAGCATTAAGTAATTCAGGATCAATGTTTGGCCATGTTAATAATATTTGGTCACGAAACACATTTTCAATAGAGTACTCTTCAAGTAATGTATAACGGTCGTCAGCATCGAGGCTCATAGGAGGTAGCCCAACTTCGGCAACTGCAATGTCGAGGCTTTCAGATGCAGATGCTACAAACGCCCAGTTAAAGCCTTCCTGCTCTGTGAAAAACTGAGCATTTGGATGAAGGGTGTTGCCATACAAGTCCACAATATCCCCTGTTTTTCCAACAAACATTTTAAGTGTTGATATTCCATAAATGTCGTTTTCGGGAGGAGGCAGTGGAAAGCCTGTTAAACTGACAATCATGTGCTTGTCATAGTTTAAGCTTCCGGTTTCGGAGTATTCTACACGATATTTTGTGTCTTTATAGATTTCTTCAGTATTGCGGTTTAGATTATAAAAATTTAAAATAGAAATTCCATGAATAGGATCAAGGTTCCAGAATAATTGCAGTGCAATTTCAGCATTAGCCCCACCACCATCTTCAATGTCAGTCATAGTAAGCTTGTATTGCCAGTTTACACCCTCAAAAGAAGCATTTTCAATGATGCTTATATGCTTCTCCCGGCCATCTTCATCACTAACAAATGAGATTTCCAATGGGCGATTTAAGTTATGCAATGCAATCCATAGTAGCATGTTTTCCATTAGATTGGCAGCGTCTTCGCCTGCATTTATAAAGTTGCGCAGATGTTCATAAATGTAATTTCCCATCAAAGTATCAACTTTTTGCGCACTACTGGTTTTTAGGCTTATGTGCTCAGAACTGATTGATTTTGGAATTTCAACTTTAAACCTTGATGGCATAATACTATCAGTTGCATCATCAATGTCATCTTTTTCGCATGAAGCAAAAAAGGTTGTCAGAATAATTAAAAGAAATGGCAAAGGGAAGCTGATTTTTTTCGAAAATACAGAAACACCATTATCTTTTTTGGTTGTGTTTTTTAAAATTTGTGTTTTCATTTTACTAAGATTTTTGGTTTATAAATTTGCTTTCACATATAATACACGAAAGAAACAAAACACCCTTATGCGAAATTATAGAAAATAGTATTTATAAAAACTATTCTCCAACAACAACAGTATCCTTTAATACAGCGCAAACAGCAAAAAACCCAAGAGCACCATTAGATACATTGCCCGGAATATTGCCTCTTGCACCTTCGAAAATGGCGCCTTGCCACTGACTTTCAATTAACAGAGCTCTTAAAAAAGCAGCATATTCATCATTTAGTGAGTACTTCGTAAAAACTGCGATACTGCCTCCGGGAAAATATACTTGCTCCCGGTCTTGTGGAAACACAATATAACTTACATCCAATGTTTTAAGAAAAAAGTATTGCATTTTTGCTATTGATAAAGAATCAGGATCAGAATATCCAGGCAAGTGCCCCCAGTCAACGACTACCTCATACATTGACTGCTCAAATGGGTTATATTGATATGTGTTAAAGTATAATGTAAACAGCCCAAGCTCCTCATCATAATAAAAGGGTGGTGGCGTAAAAGGATAAACATGAGCAAGGGTTGCTTCTGCTTCATATATTTCATCTTTATACTCAATGCTTAAATGATATGTTACATCTGGTATTGCCTTAAAAGGTATTTCACTATAATATGTGCCCGGCTTGTCTTCATCTTCAAAAAAATGTATTTCATATGGTGGAAAAGAAATAAGAACTGTAGCATCGCTTATTGCAGCAGGAGAGTTATTCATATTAGTAATTGTTTGACTTAATATTACCTCCTGTGTTTTATATTCATCTGTTATTATAGCTTCGACAACAAGCTTGTTTAAATCTTCAGTTTGCAAATCCCAATCTTTTATCTTTTCACAAGCAAAGATTATCAGCAGCATTGCTGTTGTTAGAAGAAGAACCGTTTTTCTATATATGTTACTCATAATTAATGATATTATCAGTTTATAGCTTGTATTTATATGTTAATGATGGCATTATGCCCATCATGTAATTTTTTGTACTCATAACATTATGTGTTCCGTATAAGTTGGCCGGAACAACAATATGTCCGTCTTGAGTTTCAACCTTATTGAAGTTGACAGATACAGCATTATGCCTGTTATAGAGGTTGTAAATTGAAAGGGTCAGGCTATGCTGAAATCTTCTGTGAGGCTTATTAAGCTTTACAGACAGAGAAAGATCAAGCCTGTGATAGTCTGGCAGCCTGTCGTTATTTCGCTCACCATAAACAGGAACCAAGTTGTCATTATAATAGTAAAAACTTACAGGTGTTGTAATAGCAGAGCCTGTATGATATACCCAATTGGCAGCCATGTTAATTCTTTGGGTAATTTGCCACGAAAAGAAAGCTGAAAAATCATGAGGCCTGTCATAAAATGCCGGGTAAGGGTTTCCGCTGTTTAGGTCAGGAAATAAATTGTAAACTCTTGAATAGGTATAGTTAATCCATCCATTTAGGCGTCCTTTAGTTTTTCGCAAAGAGAGTTCAAGTCCGTAAGAATTACTTTCTCCAAAACGCAACTCTCCCTCAAGAAGGGGGTTTAACAAAATATTTGCATGATTAACATATTCAATTTGATTTAGCATTTTTTTATAGTACACATTGGCTAAAAATTCGATATTATAGCTCATCAGGGAGCGATAGCCAAACGTTAACTGCCTGGCTTTTTGCGGCTTAATGTTTTTTCCGCTGGGCATCCAAATTTCAAAAGAAGATAGCGGGCTTATTGAGTTGGAAATGAGATGTAAGTATTGGTTATAATTACCTATACTGGCATTTAGTGATGAGTAGTCATTTAAAAGATATTTTCCACTAATTCTCCAGTCAAGGTTAATATAGGTTTTTGCGTTTTCTCTTTCATTAAAAAACAGGGTGTCACTAACATTATAGTTGTCGTCGAAATTATAAACAAGCAGCGGCCCTTTATGATTCCAAACCGGAACTCTGACTCCGGCCTTCCATGACCATTTATCATTTATCTTTTTTTCCCTGCTGTAATAAAAACCCGCCAAGGATGCTTTTCCTGCACTTACGGTGGGAATATACGGGTTTTGCTCTCCTTCTTCCGGGCTCATATTGCCCGGATTAATTTCATGCTCAGTAAGCGACAAACCAAATTGTATCGTTTTTTCAGGGCTTGCATAATAAGAAAAGTCGTACTTGAAAGTAATGTCTGAAATTCCAGATTGCCATGGGTCGAGCCCCGTAAGCAGCGAGTAATTATAATCACTAACGTATAATGTTGCATTAGAAAATAACCTGCTGTTAAAGATGTGGTTCCAGCGCAAAGTTGATGTAAAGTTATGCCAAACCAACCCTGTTAAAGGAGCTTCTTCGGATTCTTTATTAGTGTAGTTATCTTTTCCATAAAAAAACGCATAATATAGCCTGTTCTTATCATTAATTAGCCAATTTAACTTAGTGTTGAAATTTAAAAAATACAAGTCTGCTTCCGGGCTTTCACCCTTGTAAATCCAACCGAAATTTGATCGCCTGTATGATGAATAAAAAGAGGCATTGTCTTTTACAATAGGGCCTTCAATAGAAAACCTATACATTAACGGGTTGATAAGTCCTTCGGTGCCAAAACTTTTCATGTTCCCGTCCCTTGTTTGTATGTCAATAAGGCTTGATAAGCGCCCACTTTTATCCACAGGAATATCAGCTTTATATATGCTTATATTTTTTGCTACATCCGGAATAATAACAGAATAAAAGCCAAACAAATGTGCTGGATTATATATTGGTGCTTCATCAACCAGAATCAGATTTTGGTCTCTATTGCCACCCCTTACAAAAAAGAAGGAGGACCCATCGCTATGGGTTTGTATTCCGGACAAAGATTGGAGGCTGCTTATTAAGCCGGACTCGCCGGCAAACTCGGGGAAGCGTTTTGCAATTGAAGGGTTTAATGGCAAGTATCCGGTATGGTTCTTTTTCATTTCTTCCAACTGCATATCATATTCAAAAACAATTTCTGCCAAACTCAGTGTGCCAAGCTCAAGACCAACATTAACTTGCTTATCACGTTCAAGTGTAACGTCTTTTTTTACTCTTTCATAACCGACAAAACTATATACCAGAATATACTTTCCCGGGGCCAGGCTTAAAGAATAAAAACCATATGCATTGGAAATTGAGCCAATAGTAGTTCCCTTAATTACAACAGTTGCGCCGGGAAGTGTTTCACCACTTTCTTTATCTCTGATATGCCCGCTGATAGTTATTCTGCTTTTTGGTGTTTTTTCAACTTTACGACTTGCCTCTTTAATTACAATTTGCTGCCTTACAACCTGGTATTCCAGGTTATAAATATGGCACAACATCTCAAGAACATTTTTAAGGGGTTTATTATCAACAACTAAGTCTGTTTTTTCTCGGGAAGCGACTAACCTGCTGTCATAAGAAAAATGCACTCCAGCTTCGTTATCAATTTTCTGTAAAATTTCTTCCAGAGAAGCGTTTTTTAAATTTAGAGTGACTTTCTTTTGCAATACATCTTCCTGTGACGAAACCGTCAACGAAAGAAGCATGCCCAGTATTAAAAGAAATAGCCTCAACATAATAATAAGGTTACAGGTATATTACCCTAATTTACTTACATTCTTCACCGCTTACCCATATTTTATCCCCAGAACGAAGATATCGCAGGTCAAAGGTTTTCATAATAATTTCCAAAATATCTTCCAGTGGCCTGTCGTCAAAAGTTGCAGTAAGCTTGCAATTTTTAAGTTCATCTTGCTTTATTGCAATGTCAATATGGTATGTATTGCTGATTACTTCAAAAACATAGCCCAGGCTGGTGTTTTCAAAAATTATCAGTTTTGTTTTCCATGAAAGAGTGTTGGGGTCAATGGTTTCCTCCGCAAAAACTATTTGCTCAACTTTATTAAATGTTTTTTGTTCACCTGCATTGATTTCAAATTCATGGCCATCAGGAGTAATCATTAAAACTTTCCCGCTAAAAACTGTTACTTCAATAACATCTTTGTGTTTTCGGGCGCTAACGTAAAAAGAAGTTCCCAGTACATGTATTTCTACTTCATGTGCTTCAACGATAAATGTCATATCATCAACAGGCTTAACCTCAAAAAAAGCTTCCCCATCAAGAATTACTCTCCTTTCTTTTCCTTTGAAGTTTGCAGGGTACTTAAGCGTAGAATTTGCATTAAGGCTTACTTTTGTTCCATCGCTAAGTACTTGTTTAATTGGTTTTAAATCCGAAATGAGAGTTTTTTCACTATATTGTATAAAATCATAGATGAAGTATGCCCCAAGTATTAGCAATAAAATTGTTGCAGCAACTGCCAGCATTTTTTTGCCATAAGAAATTGCTGAAAACAATGGTTTTGTTTTTTCATCTTTACTTATAGTTTTCATTTTTACTTGCTGCCATGCTGCTTCAGTGTCAAACCGATACTTTGAAGACCTGGCTAAAGACCAGCTTTTTTTTATTTCAATAAATATTAATTTCTTTTGCTCATCTGACTTAACAAATGATTCCAGCAGCTTTTCCTCTTCTGGAACAGCACTCCCTGACAAATACTTGCCTACAAGTGTTTCAAAATCAATATTAATATTTTCTTTATCCATTTATTAATTATACACTTAATTCTTAACTCACCCTTACTTGTTTTTGAAATGATTGATACATTTAATTCATGCCGGATAAATGCAAAAGCAAAACAAGAACAAACAGGCCTTTTAATTCATTACGCATTATTTTCAATGCTTTAGACATTTGAGCTTCAACGGTTTTTTGTGACACTCCAAGTTTTTCAGCAACTTGTTTATACTTCATTTCTTCAAATCTGCATAAAACAAAAATTTCCCGGCATTTTTCCGGAAGCTTGTTTAGGGCAGCCTCCAACTTATCGTTAAGATATTTTTCTGATATTAAGTCTTTTGCCTTTACAGGGATTTCCATTTCAGCTTCAATATCAAGAAAGTAGCTTCTGTATTTTTTATTGTCCCTGATATAATTAAGGCAACGGTTTTTAACGGAGGCTAACAGGTATGATTTAACAGGTTTTTCAGAATCAATAGCTTCTCTGCGATCCCAAATATTTATAAAAACCTGCTGGACAATATCTTCTGCACTGGCAGGGTCGTTTAAAAAGGATGCTGCAAAATGACATAAAGAGCCATAATACTCTTTAAACAACTCTTGAAAATGATCTTGTTCGAGGACTTGTTTTGTTTTTTTTTGCAAGGCATTATTATTTAATAGCTAATTTAGCTTTTTTAGTTTGTTGTTCGGATTGCTTCAACAGGGTCAAGATTTGCTGCAGAATAAGCCGGCATAAAACCGGAGACTACTCCTATTATAACCGAAACATTTATTCCTAACAGAATGTTGGGTAGTGCCAGTACAAAATTCATTCCCGACATTCCTGAAATAAGCCAGGTTGTAATAAACACAAGAAACAACCCGATAATACCTCCAATAAGGCTAAGCATTACAGACTCTGAAAGGTATTGTATCATTATAAAGTGCTTTTTTGCACCAAGAGCTTTTTGAATACCAATAATACCTGTTCTTTCTTTCACTGATACAAACATAATATTTGCTATTCCAAATCCGCCAACCAATATGCTAAATCCGCCAATTACCCAGCCAGCAAGGCCTATTATCCTGAAAAGGTTGTCGAAACCGGAAGTAAGCAAGCTGACTTCATTAAGTGCAAAATTATCATCTGCTGCAGGCTTTAACCTCCTGATGGCTCTCATAACCCCTGTTAGCTCATCTTTAAGTTGCTCTACAGTTACACCCTCCTTCCCTCTTACAATAATAAAAGGGTTATTCCTTTCACTGTTAATATCGATAAAATACGCCATATAATTAATCGGCACAACAATCAATTCATCATGAGAGTTGCCCATCATATCATTCCCTTCACGCTCAAACACTCCAGCCACTTGTGTGTGTCTGCCAAAAAGTTTTATTGATTTACCTATGGGGTCTGTTCCCGGGAATAAATTATCAGCAATATTACTACCAATCACTGCAACATTTCTGCCTGCAGAAAACTCTATGGGAGAAATAAACCGCCCCTGTGCAACATTAAAAGTTCTTGCCCTTTCATAATCAGATGAAACACCTAAAATAACAACGTTTGAAATGCTTCTGCTTAAATATTCAACAGTTCGTGATGTGCTTGAGTTAAAAACGGCAGCCTCTGCTAAATTTGTTCTGCGCATTATCTCATCAG
>PWND01000331.1 GCA_003557965.1 Bacteroidales bacterium
ACCAACTCCTGTTATATCCACATTTACACGGTCTGTTTCTCCTTCACATATAAAATCTCCTGAGCCTGTGAGTTTTAAATTTTCTATCGGTATTTCAGAAAATACATCACCTGCACCTGATAAACTAAAACTGCTTAAAAATGGGGTGAAAATCTTAATATGAACTATTTCCCTAGTATTTACCTGCACACCACCAAAGCTTATGTCAAGTTTTTTATTACTTATATCCAGCTTAAGGTGTGGAAACAAGTTTTCCTGCATTGTAACTTCAACATAATAATCATCACTTTCGAATATCGAAATATCAGCTCCTAAGCGACATTTTACCTCATCAAAAGCTACTAATGAGCTATCGGCTGTAACAACCGGGCCCTTTCCGGTAATAACACCGGGAGGGTCAAGCAATGAGTCACATGAAACCAGGTAATTAACTGCAGTAAATATTGTAAACAATAAAAATATTTTTTTCATTTTTGGATTTTTTATAGTGTGTATGTGCAAATTTAGAAATATAATTAAAAATTTCAACCAATAATTTTAAAAAGCTTTAATTCTTTTTTTGCAGTTAATTGTTTTATAATGAATTATGCTTCAGATTAACAGTGTATGCTATATAATAAGTTATTCAGCAATTTGCCGGAAATGTCCAGGCCATTTAGGAGAAACCTGGAGGCTTTGAGTTTTTGCTCTTAAAACCGGTCAAAAGAAGTAGAGCAAATCAATTCTTATTATATTTGTTATTGAGATTTTTATGTTATTGCTGCTGCATGTAAGTATTAACAAAACAATCAAAAATACTAAATCACCTTACAACAACAACTATGAACAACGAAGCAAAAAATATTTTTAACAGGCATGCTAAACTCTATCATATTATAGAAAACTTATCACAAAGAAAAACCAGGAATATAAGAAAACGGCTTTTAAAAAATGCAAGCGGAAAAGTATTGGAAGTAGGTGCAGGTACAGGAAGTAATTTTGAATTCTACCCGGAAAATGTGAATGTGTATGCAATAGATTTTAGCGAAAAAATGTTGGAAATTGCAAGGAAAAAAGCTTTAAAAACAAAGAATATCATTAAGGTGGAATTAATGGATATCGAAAACTTACATTATGAAGATAATACTTTTGATACGATTGTTTCGTTTTGTGTTTTTTGCAGTGTACCTGACCCGGTTAAAGGCTTATCAGAAATCAGGAGGGTTTGTAAAAGCAACGGAGTTATATTAATGCTTGAGCATGTTAGAAGCAAAAACAGCTATTATGGGCGCATTATGGATTTTTTAAACCCCATTACTTCAAAAGTTTTTGGGGATAACATCAACAGAAATACTTATTCCAACTTTCTGCAAGCAGGCTTTAGCAAAAAAAGTATTAGTGAGGTGAGAGTCTGGTCGGATATAATTAAAATGTATTCAATTACAAACAGCAAGTAAAGCGAGCACTATTAGAATATCCACAAGTTTCAATGTGTAGCTGATTTATATTTGAAATACCAGTTGAGAAAGTTCCATGATAAATTTTACTATTATTTATTTGTAAGCTACGTTTACAACATTGGGGCTTTAAAAGATTTTAATAACTTTGCAGCGCTTTTTCTCAAACAAGTTCAATTATTTTAATATAAAAACAATGGAAATACCAAAACAATATTCTCCTCAAAAAACTGAAAATAAATGGTATTCAAAATGGCAGGAAAATAAATATTTTTCGAGCAAACCAGACGACAGGCCTCCATATACGATGGTTATTCCACCACCAAATGTAACAGGTGTTTTGCACATGGGCCACATGCTTAACAACACTATCCAGGATGTTTTAGTTCGCAGGGCAAGAATGCAATCATATAATACCTGCTGGCTTCCGGGCACTGACCATGCCTCTATTGCCACAGAAGCCAAGGTTGTAAACTTACTTAAAACTAAAGGAATCAGTAAGTCGTCTTTAAGCCGTGAAGAATTTTTAAAGCATGCATGGGAATGGAAGGAAAAACATGGCGGAATAATCCTTGAGCAGCTTAAAAAACTTGGTGCTTCCTGCGACTGGGACAGGACTAAGTTTACTATGGACGACGACCTTAGTGAATCAGTTATTAAAGTTTTTGTTGACCTTTATAACAAAGGCTTAATATACAGGGGCGTCAGGATGGTAAACTGGGATCCCAAAGCACTTACAGCACTTTCTGATGAAGAAGTAATTCACAAAGAGTTAAAGTCAAAATTCTATTACCTGCAATATAAAATTGAAGGCAGTGATGAGTACGTAACCATTGCAACTACCCGGCCAGAGACGATACTTGGCGACACTGCAATTTGTGTTCACCCTGATGATGAAAGATATGCTCACCTTAAAGGCAAAAAAGCATTAGTGCCTCTAATAAACAGGCCCATACCTTTTATTTTTGATGACTACGTTGACATAGAATTTGGAACCGGGGCACTGAAAGTTACGCCAGCTCATGATATAAATGATTACAACCTGGGAATTAAGCACAATTTAAAATCCATTGATATTTTTAATGACAATGGCACTTTAAATGAAAATGCAGAAATATTTATTGGCGAAGATCGCTTTGTTGTAAGGGAAAAGATTGTAGAAAGCCTGAAGGACAACAATCACCTTGTAAAAGTTGAAGAAATAGTAAACAGTGTTGGTTTTTCTGAAAGAACAGATGAGGTAATTGAGCCAAAGCTATCACTGCAGTGGTTTTTGAAAATGGAGAAAATCAGCAAGCCGGCTTTAGAAGTAGTAATGAATGATACTATAAAATTTCATCCGCCAAAATTTAAAAACATTTACCGTCACTGGATGGAAAACGTAAGGGACTGGTGCATCAGCCGTCAGTTATGGTGGGGCCAGCAAATTCCTGCTTATTACCTGCCAGATGGCAATTTTGTGGTGGCTGAAACTACCGAAAAAGCATTAGAAATAGCAAGGGAAAAATATAATCAGGACTTAAACATTGAAGATCTTAAGCAGGATGAGGATGTACTGGACACATGGTTTTCATCATGGCTCTGGCCAATTAGTGTCTTTGATGGCATAAGAAACCCTGACAATAAAGAATTCAAATACTACTACCCCACTAACGACCTTGTGACAGCACCGGAAATCTTATTCTTCTGGGTTGCACGAATGATAATGGCAGGCTTGGAGTTTAATGGAGAAATACCTTTCAAAAATGTTTATTTACATGGAATTGTACGGGATAAGCATGGCAGAAAAATGTCGAAATCATTGGGTAATTCTCCTGATCCAATAGGATTGATAGAGCAGTTTGGTGCTGATGGTGTCAGGGTTGGGATGTTATTATCATCACCGGCAGGAAATGATTTATTATTTGATGAAAGCCTGTGTGAGCAAGGAAGAAATTTCTGTAATAAAATCTGGAATGCTTTCAGGCTAATAAAAGGCTGGGAAATTAACAAAAACCAAGAACAATCAGAAGAAGCGCAAATAGCATACAAATGGTTTAAAGCTAATTTTAATAAAACCCTGGAAACGATTAACAACCATTTTGAAAAATTCAGGATCGCCGACGCGCTGATGGCTGTGTATAAACTAATATGGGATGACTTTTGTTCATGGTACCTTGAAATGATCAAGCCACCTTACCAGCAGCCTATTGATTAAAAAACATACAACCAGGCTATTGAATTATTTCATGGATTGCTAAAAGTTTTACACCCTTTCATGCCGTTTATTTCGGAAGAGATTTATCAAAATATACGCACAGAGCAGATGTGTGAGAGCATTATGATTGCAAACCTTCCTGAGCAGGATGCATACTCCGGTGAAGTAATAGAAAAATTTGAATTTGCTAAACAGGTTATTGTTAGCATCAGAAACTTCCGGCAAGAAAAAGGTATTTCCAATAAAAACACAATAGAGCTATTTGTTAAAAAGAATAATGATGAAGAAGCTGACACTACCTTTGACTCTGTAGTTATTAAGCTTTGCAACATTAGCAAATTAAGTTATGTTACTGAAAAAGTTAATAACGCTTTTTCTGTTAATGTAAAGGCTACAGAACTATTTATTCCGTTAAATCAAAGTGATGATATAGATATTGAAGGAGAAATTGCTAAACTTGAAAAAGACCTGAAATACCAGGAAGGTTTTCTGGCCAGTATAGAAAAGAAGCTTTCAAATGAACGCTTTATGAAAAACGCTCCTCAGAATGTAATAGACAAGGAACTCAAGAAAAAGTCCGATTCACTATCAGTAATTGAAGTAATTAAAAAACAGCTTTCTTCACTAAAAGAACAGTAGTTCGAATTTTTACTTTTCAAGTACTACTGATTTTTCCATTATTTCAACCATGGTTGAAATTTGGTTGTATAACCCTTTGTTAATTTTCACCAAAGGTAATCTAAGGCTGTTTTTAACCATGCCTTTTATATGTAGTAGTGCTTTTATGCCGGATGGGCTTCCGTCGGCAAAAATCGCCTCCATTAAGTCAATAAGTTGATAGTGTATTGATCTCGCTTTATCAAACTCATTATTTAAGCAATAATTAACCATTTGCGAAAACTCGGCCGGGTATGCATTAGCAATAACAGAAATTACGCCATCACCTCCAAGTGCCAGTAGTGGCAATGTAACAGGGTCATCTCCGGATATTACAAGAAAGTCTTCAGGCTTGTCTTTAATAATAAGGGCGCATTGTGTTAAATCTTTCGATGCTTCTTTAATGCCTATTATATTACTAACTTCATGTGCAATTTTTAATGTAGTTTCTGCATCAATGTTTGAGGCAGTCCTGCCGGGAACATTGTACATAATGACCGGAGCGGGGCTGGCAGCTGCAACGTTTTTATAGTGGTAAAACAAACCTTTTGGCTGAGGCTTATTATAATAAGGGCTTACAGACAATACTGCATCAATACCATCAAATGATGTTTTTCTGATTGTGCCGATTATTTCCTGGGTGTTATTTCCGCCAATACCAACAACAACAGGAACCCTGCCTGCAACAGTTTCTACAGCATAGTTTATTAATGCATTCCTTTCATCTTTGTTTAATACAACTGATTCGCCGGTGGTGCCAAGGAATACTATATAATTAATCCCTGATTCAATTTGATATTCTATAAGACGTTCAAATGATTTAAAATCAATATTTCCCTCTCTGTGAAAAGGAGTAACAATAGCCACCCCTGTTCCTTTAAATTTTTCAGGCATAATATTTAGTTTTTTAAGATTTTTAAATAATGTAAGCAATGTTTCATAAACTCTTCATTAGAGCAATTTTGGCCAACTTTCAGTAGCAGGTCATAATATCCGTTCCACTTCTCTCCGTACTTTCCAACTTTTAATTTTGCACGCGATAAACCGGATATATATTTAAACTCATAAATATCCTTAGGTGATAAATCAATAAGAATATCAAAAGGATATTCAATGAAATCCTTAATAATCATTTTTTTTGGTTTGAAGCTTAATGAAAACTCTTTTTTATCACAAAACTCGAAAGTAAGCTTTGGGTAACCATAGGATGGCATTTCTTTTTGCCTTATATAACCCACAGTTTTTACTTTTTTACTGTCTTTTTGCAACTCTCTTACAAGTAATGTAATATATGAGTAGTCATCTTCTTTACTGGCATCATATAAAATTCCAATAGTGTCAGCATCAGAATAATTTATTACTTTTTTATTTCGATTGACTTTCTTTAACTGCTTTTTAAAAAAATAGTCCCTTATGATTCTTTTAATGGATTTCACAATAGATTTTGATTTATTGATTATGCAGTTTTTGCAAACGGAAATTCAAAAATAATAAGTATTTCGTTCATTATTAAATAAAATGTCATTTTTTTAATAAATGATAACTTATTACTTTAAGCTCAAGTGAGTTAAACATTAATATACATAGGTATTTATTAATGACAACTTCATTAAATAATTTATTACACATTAAATTATAGTTATTTTTGTAACAAAAAGAGATGGAAATAACTTTGCTTGGAACCGGCACATCACAAGGCATCCCAGTAATTGCATGTAGTTGTGCTGTATGTAATAGCAAAGATGAAAAAGACAAGCGTCTTAGGACATCAGCACTTGTAAAAAGCGAAAACACCACAATTTGCATTGATGCCGGCCCTGACTTCAGGCAGCAAATGCTTAAAGAAAATGTAAAATACCTTGATGCCGTTCTAATAACCCACAATCATAAAGACCACACAGGTGGGCTTGATGATGTAAGAGCTTATAATTGGGTGCATAAAACCCCTATGGAGGTGTATGCACGAAAAGATGCAATACGGTCGTTAAAGTCTGACTACTCTTATGCCTTTGAAGAATTTAAATATCCCGGAGTACCTCGTATTTCATTAAAGGAAATCCCTTATAATAAATTTAAAATCAATGATATAGAAATTACGCCTATTGAAGCCTTGCATTTAAAAATGCCTGTTGTTGGCTTTAGAATTGGAGATTTAACATATTTAACTGACGCAAATTTTGTAAGCGAGGAAGAAATCAGTAAAATATCGGGTTCAAAAGTTTTTATAGTAAATGCATTAAGAAAAGAAAAACATATTTCTCACTTTAATTTAGAAGAAGCCCTGCAATTAATAGAAAAAGTAAATCCTGAAAGGGCATACATTACTCATATAAGCCACCAAATGGGATTTTACAAAGATGTTGAAAACGAACTCCCTGATAATGTTTTTCTAGGTTATGATGGCTTAAAAATTACAGTTTGATTACTGCTTTATTTTTACTCTTCTTAAATCAAGATGGTTGAGAGGATTATTGCTCATACCTTTTACATAATTCTGGACAAACCTTACTGACTGGTCATAGTAAAGGAAAACCACGGGAGCTTCATCTATAATAATTTTATCCATTTTATGATACAAAACAACTCTCATACTATCGCATGTTTCAGTACGGGCTTTTTCAAATAATAAATCATATTTCTCATTTTCAAACTGAGTATAGTTTGGGCCGGCAGGTGCTTTATTTTTACTGTAAAATAATGATAAGTAGTTTTCTGCATCAGGATAATCAGCTATCCAGGAACCTCTGAAAAATGAGGCTCTTGCATTTGCCATCATTTCTCTTAATGTTGCAGGGGGCAAAACTTCTATCCTTAAATCAATGCCAATTCTTGACAGCTCATGTTGTATATATTGAGCAATATCGTGGTATGCAGCATTTGTGCTTAAAGTTATTGAGGGAAGGCCTTCACCATATTGGTAACCGGCTTCCTTTAGCAGTCGCCTGGCTTTATCAGGATTATATGAGTAACCTCCTGTATTTTTGGTAAAACCAGGCATCCCAACCGGTACAAAGCCTGCATTGGCAGGTATCCCAATATTATTTCTCATAAATGTTATCATTCTTTGCCTGTCAAACCCATAGTTAATAGCTTGCCTGATCTCCTTTATTCCTAATATATCATCATCCTTATTCATTAAAAATCCAAGATATTCCGTATTCAAAAATGGCATTGAAATCATTATAAACTTATCTTCATATTTTTCCTGGAGATTGCCATCATGTGTGAGCAATTCATCAATGTAGCTTGCATCAAGCCCTGATAAAAACTCCAAATTCCCTTTTACAAACTCAAGAAATGCTGATTGCCTGTCAATAATAAATGTGATGGAGATGGCATCAATATGTGGCAGTCTTTCCCCATTTTCAAATTCGAAATAATTATTGTTTTTTCTAAAAACCAACTTAACATTTTCTTTCCAGTACTTAAAATAAAAAGGGCCAGTGCCAACCGGGTTTCTGCGAAAATCGGCACCATACATTTCTATAGCTTCATAAGGTACAGCAGCACAGTACTGCATACTTAACAAGCCAAGCATAGGAGGAAAAGGTTCGTTCAGCTTAATAACCAATGTTGTGTCATTTTGTGCATATACATTAAGGCCTCCGTCAGGTTTTCTTTCAACATTGCTCATTACCCATGCACCAGGTGAGTTAAGCCTTGGGTTTATAAGCCGGGAAAAGCTAAAAACAAAATCATCTGCAACTACCCTTCGCCCCTTTCCATTATAAAAGCACTTATTGTCATGAAAGTACACATCATTTCTCAGAAAAAAAGTGTAGGTAAGGCCATCTTCTGAAATATTCCAGCTATTTGCTATAGCCGGTAAAATATTTAAACTGTCATCAAGTTCTACAAGGCTTTTAAATAATTGCGAGGTAGCCCATATATTAGCTTGATTCCTGGCAAAAGCCGGGTCAAGAGATGTTATATTTGACGCTTCGTTATATCTAAAAACCGTTAAGCCCTCAACATCTTCTTCGAAACTCCTGCAAGAATTAAAAGTTATGATAGTAACTAAAAGGAAAACAGGTATGATAAGATTCAGTTTCATTTGTGTAAATTAGTGTTATCAAGCTGAATATTAGTATTATGCGTATTCATGTATTCAATTTAAGGTGCTTTTATCCCGATGAAACCCTCATGTTTACACATGCACTTTTTTAGATGTTTAGTAGATGAGGTTTTCATTTGTTTTTTGCAAATATAAAACAAAAAAAGAGGTTGATACAAAGCATTGCTAAAGGGGTATGTTAATATTCAGCAGTTCAGTACTTTTCAAAAAGCAAAATATACAATCTAAAGCAACTTCTTCTTATTCAACCTCTCTTACGTAAGCTAAATAATAGTTTTAAAACCTGAAAGCAACACCTACATTTAGGTTTGAGATACCTTCACCGGCCTCAGCCATAACGGCAAAACCGGGATTAAAGTAATACCTGGCACCTACGAATGCTCCTGGGGCAAAAAGGCTTAAAGCTGATGGTTGTGTAGCAGTGTAATAACTATATGCAGTATAAAAACCAGCATAAGTATCCAGATTTTCTACAAAAGAATAATGGAAAGCGGCTCTTACACCAGCAATAAAACTTGTATAAACAGTAGTTGCACCCAGAGTCCTGTATCTGTGCTGCCTGAATCCTACCAATCCGCCAACTCCGATAGAGCCTTTACCTGCAATGTTGTCAATAATACATACCTCATAAGATGCAGTTAATGGAATACTACGATGGCTGCCTATTCCTGCACCAATGTTTATTACATGAGTACCTTTGCCAAACTCAGGATTCCCACCTGAATATGAAGGCTGTATAAAAAAAGGTAATAATAAGAAAAATAAAATCAGTTTTTTCATGTCAAAATGTTTTTAATTGGTTAAACAATAATTTTACTATTCTTTATAATTAAACAAAACATAATAGGAGCTTTGTTAGATAAAAGCTACAAATTTCATTTTAAATTCATTTGCAAAATTAAAGAAAATAATAAATAAGAAAGCAATACAAACTATTAAACCTTAAAAGATAATAGCGGGAAGTTTCCTTCCGAGATGATTTTCTTAGTTATGTCAGATTTAAATAATCTGCCAATAAGGCCTCTTTTTCTGTTGGTCATAGCAATTAAGTCAGCTTCATATTTATCAGTAAATTCTTTTAAGGCTTTTAATTTATCATCATCAGTAATAAGGTGGCATTCAACTTTAATTCTTGGATTTACTTTTTTGAAATAATCTTTAAGGTTATCCATTTTTACACTATCAAGTGTAGATAATGAGTCTTTTGAAACATGCACGCAATGGATTTTAACTTTAAATGCAGACACAATAGACATCAATCTTCTGATAGCTACAAAATCTGACTCTTCAAATTCAGTAGCATATACAATTGTTTTTAGTTCTTGTTCTTTTTCAGGGTCAAAAACAGTCGGTTCCGGAATTGCCAATACAGGTATTTTGCTTCTGTCAATTATACGATACGCAACACTTCCAATAATATCGCTTTGTTTTTCACCTTTACCTTTTGCGCCAAGAACAATTATTCCTGGCTTATATTCATCAACAGTATCCAAAATTTCATCTTCAACAATACCTTCTTTCAGGCTATAGCCGATTTGTATTTTTTCCATACCTTTTTCATTCGCAATTTTTCTAATATCATTTACGAAATCAATAAGATTTTTCTTTGCGTTAGTTTCCAGTTCACGTAAGTTTATATCCATATCTATTTGAATACTGTATGCATCAGTTATTGGCACCAAGTCAACAATTGGAGCATAATATACATGCAGAATTTTTATTTCGGTATCATAAATCCTTGCAAGGTTTAATGCGTATAAACATGCATTTTTCGAATAATCAGAAAAATCAACAGGAACAAGTATTCTTCTTATTCTTGACAACTCTTTCATTTCAGCTTTTTCACTAAGGCGTTTCCAATCACGCATTATTCTTAGAGCTTTTTCAACATCGCTTGAATTGATTTGTACCTGAACTCCTTCAGAAACAGCCCCTTGAAGAAGATTAACATGCTTTAGAAGACACTGAATACCGGCATCTTCAAGGCGTGCTTTTAGTATTTCTGCTTCTGTGTAATGTGTTGTCGCTACTGTTATTAAGTTATCTTCCATCATATTAAAGTTTTAAAGATTATTACAACATAAAATTTTCATGGAATAAATTTAAGAAATATCCTGTGTAATTTCAAATATTTATTAATGAATTTTAAAGTTATTTGTATAAAAACTATATCAAACCTATAAAAATTATCATTATTGTCCGATAGAAAATGGTGAAATACGTCAAATCACTTGGTATTTGTAACGTCCCTAACAGGACGTATGGCTTGGGGTTGCATCGCTTTTCTACCAATATTTAATGCCTAACGGCA
>PWND01000104.1 GCA_003557965.1 Bacteroidales bacterium
AAAAAATTTCAAAAAGACAAAGTGGGCTCAAACTTCAGACATATTAATAAATAGCAAAAAAGTTGGATGTGTTGAAGTATGTTATCTTGAAAAAAGGCCAGCTATCAGCAACAGTCCTTTTTTGGAAAGTGAAAGAAGCATGATTGACTCTATTAGCGAAAGGATAAGCAAGTTTATTCAGCACAATAAAGCCCGGGAAGCATTAAAAGAAAATGAAAACCTGCTAAATCTGTTCTTTAATGAATCTATGGAAGGATTTTTCTTTATGATGCTTGATAAACCTGTAGAATGGAATGACTCCGTTGATAAAGAAAAAACACTTGATTATGTGTTTGAACACCAACGAATCACCAGGATTAATGAGGCAATGCTTGAGCAGTACAAGGCAAAACGTGAAGATTTTATCGGACTTACTCCCAATGATTTATTCTCACATGATTTAGAATATGGCAAGGAAGTTTGGAAAAAATTCTTTGATGAGGGAAAGCTGGACATTGATACTACTGAAAAAAAGTTTGACGGTACTGACATGATAATTACCGGAAACTACACATGCCTTTATGATAGTAAAGGTAGAATAACCGGCCATTTTGGAGTGCAGAGGGAAGTTACTGAAAGCAGAAAATATGAAGAGCGGCTTAAAGAAAATCATAGATTTATTAAAGAAGTTATTGACTCTCTCCCCTATCCATTTTTTGTAATAAATCCACAAAACTATGAAATTATTTTAGCCAATAAAGCTATGGGTAGCCAGAATATTGGGAAAAAATGCTATGAAGCAACACATGATACTGACAGCCCATGCAATAACAAAAGCCACCCATGTACTATAAATGATGTACTAAAAACAAAAAAGCCTGTAGTAGTTGAACATATTCATTACGACGAAAACAAAAATCCAATTATTGTTGAAGTAAATGCCTTCCCTATTCTGGACAGCAATAACAATGTCATGCAGGTAATTGAATACACAAATGATGTAACTATAAAAAGGCAGCAAGAAAAAATTAAAAAACTTTCTTCTGAATTTTTAATACTTTTAAACAAACCCGTTAGTTTTCAAGAATCTTTAAATCAAGTTATATCGTTAATAAAAAAGGAATTAGGGTATGATGCTATAGGAGTGCGGTTAAAAGATAATCAAAATGACTTTCCATATTTTGTTCAGAATGGCTTTTCAAAGAAACATTTAAAAACTGAAAACCAGCTTTTATCAAAAGACGAAGATGGAGAAAACATACGTGATGAAAATGGCAGTTTAATGCTTGAATGCACCTGCGGACTGGTTCTTTCGGGCAAAACAGACCCTGCCAGCCCCCTCTTTACAAAAGGCGGCAGTTTTTTTACAAACAACTCTGAGCCATTATTGGAATTGCCTGAAGAAGAAGATCCAAGATTTAATCCCAGGAATATTTGCATACTACATGGATATAAATCTATCGCTCTTATACCTATTCATTCAGGCAATGAAGTTACAGGGCTGATGCATATAAACAACCATAGAAAAAATGCCTTTACAATTGAAATTATTAATGAACTTGAAGAAATTTGCTCAAGGCTTGGCCTAGCGCTAATGAGAAAACAAGCTGAAGAAAAAATTATAGAAAGCGAACGAAAGTTTAAACTTCTTGCTGATTATACCCCAAACTGGGAGTACTGGATGAATGAAAACAAGGAGTTTGTTTATATGTCAAAATCATGTGAAAACTTTACAGGACACACCGTAGAGGATTTTATGACTATCCCCGATTTATTAATAAATATTGTTCATAGTGATGACAAAGAAAGGTTTAAAAAACATCTTAACAGTTGCTTTGATAAAGACACAAGGTTCTCAATTAAAGAAATCGAATTCCGTGTTCTTAATATTGAAGGTATTGCAACATATATAAATCAAGTTACCCGCCCGATTTATGACGAAAGTAAAGAAAAAAAATTCCTTGGAATAAGAGTAAGCAATATTGATATTTCTGACAGAAAAAGAGCTGAACTTGAAATTAAAGAGGCTAATGAAGAGTTGATGTTAGCTAACAACTATGCCAATATGCTGGCACAAAAAGCAGATGAAGCCAATAAAGCAAAATCCGACTTCCTTGCAAATATGAGTCATGAAATTAGAACACCTCTAAATGGTGTGATCGGGTTTACGGAGCTTCTCCTCAACACAAAGCTTACAGAAACTCAGAGAACATATATTGAGAAAGCTCATGCTTCTGCTGACCACCTCCTCGATATAATAAATGATATACTTGATTTTTCTAAAATTGAAGCCGGAAAACTTGAGCTTGATGAAGTCCTTACCGACATTATTGACCTTACAGAAAACACTTTTGATGTTGTGAAGCATAGTGCCGGCAAAAAAAATATTGAGTTATTACTTAATATCAGGAAAGATGTACCCAGGTATGCTGTTGTTGACCCGGTAAGGCTAAAGCAAGTCTTGGTAAACCTGCTAAGCAATGCTATTAAATTTACCAGGAAAGGTGAAATTGAAATTATTATCAAACTTATAAAACAAGGCAAAAAGAAAGTCATTTGCTTTGCTGTCAGAGATACCGGCATTGGGATATCCCACGAACAACAAAGGAAACTATTCCGGTCATTTTCACAAGCTGACACATCCACAACCAGGAAGTATGGCGGAACCGGATTAGGGCTG
>PWND01000178.1 GCA_003557965.1 Bacteroidales bacterium
ATAACCCCAAGTAAAGCAATACCGGCAGCCGAGTGCGGTATTACTACCGGTAAATCAACTATGCCGTTTACAATGCTTTTCAATGGAAACTTCTTTCGTGCTAAAACATAAGCCAGGGGAATAGCTGCCAGCCCAAAAATAATAGTTCCTAATAGCGACGACCATAAAGTAATCCTTATGCTTCTGACAACCTCTTTATCTGCAACGGTTTGCTGTAATTCCGGAAAACCCGTTTTAATAAACAGGCCAGCCAAAGGGGCAATTATAAATAGTAATATAAAGCCACTCAGCACCAAAAAAAAGATTTTTATTCCCCAGTTGTCTGTCATTGCCGCTATAAATATTTTTAATATGAAATTCACAAAAGGCTAAATACTGCTTCACAAATGATGCATATATGATTGCTACACGCAGAGCACACAAGCATTTGGCCTTGCAAATAGTTTATTATTGCCGGTTTTATACACAAAGCAAAAATACATAAAAGTAATTTTTGTACCTTTATAATTTATTAGGAATCTTAAAAACTTATTAATCGTGTTAAAATTAAAACTTATAAATTCGTTACTGTTATTACTACTCATCTCATTCGCAAATGCACAACCTGAAAAACAAATAAATAAAGCCTTAGAAATTTTTGATGAAAAGCCGGAAGTTTATTTAAGCTTTCCTGCCAATAACTTTTCCGATGACCTAAACTTAGTTGTTTCTCTTGACTACATTAAACAAAACAGGGCTTATGTTTATGCTAATTATGAAGCTTTTCAAAAGTTAGTTGAACTTAATATTGACTTTAAGGTTGAACGGAGCCCGGGCGATATTGACTTTGACCCAAATATGAAAACATGGGAGGAAATCCAGCAAAGAGGGCTGGTGGGAAGCTGGGATTTTTATCCTACATATGAAGCCTATGTTGACCTGATGTATCAATTTGAGGAGGACTATCCCGACATGATAGAGATTTACAACATCGGTGAAACTGTTAATGGCAGGGATTTGTTATTTGCAAAACTTACATCAAATGTAAATGAGGAAAAAGCAGTGCCAAGGTTTAGTTACACCTCCACAATGCATGGTGATGAAACTGCAGGATTTATTTTACTGCTCAGGCTTATTCATCACTTTGCTGAGAATTACGGTTCAGATGATGAAATAACATATTTGATGGATAATTTTGAGCTGTGGATATGTCCAAACGAAAACCCTGACGGGACTTACACTAATGATAATTCAACAGTTAGCGGGGCAACCAGGGGCAATGCAAACGGTGTGGATTTAAACAGAAACTATATAAACCCTGTTTCTCAGCACTCAGTTCAACAACCGGAAACTGTTGCAATGATGAACTTTGTAGATACTATGGGTTTTGTTATGTCGGCAAATATGCATGGTGGTATTGAACTGGTAAACTATCCTTTTGACAGTTGGACAAGTAATAACAGGCAGCATGTTGACCACGACTGGTTCGAAATGGTGTCATTAGAATATGCTGATACGGCTCAATATAACAGCCCTTCAGGATATATGACGGCTTTTGGAGGCACAACCCACGGCGGCGATTGGTATGTGGTTTATGGCAGCCGCCAGGATTATTTAAATTACTATAATAGCTGTCGCGAAATTACACTGGAACTTTCCGATCATAAACTGCTTAATCCTGCATCATTACCTGCTCATTGGGATTATAACTATCGTTCATTTGTAAACTACATTAAACAAGCAGGATACGGAATTACCGGGGTGGTAACAGATGCCGCTACCGGAGAAGGTGTAATAGCAGAAATTGAACTCACCGGCCATGATGAGGATTATTCAACAGTGTATTCAAGATCCCCGTTTGGCAACTTTAACAGGCCTGTTTTGGAGGGTAGTTACGATGTTAAAGTTACTGCCGAAGGTTACTTCCCCGTTGAAATAGAGAACGTAAGCGTTACAAACCACGATTCGGTATTTTTAGAGATTGAGCTGATAGATACCGAAACTGATGAATACACATTAACATTAGATGTGCAGCCCGAAGGTACAGGCAACGCATCAGGAGAAGGAGTATATTATGAACACAGCAGCGTATCTCTTAGTGCTTCTGCAGATGAAGGCTATGCATTTAAAAACTGGACATCAAATGGTGAGGAGATAAGCCAGGATGCTTCATTTAACTATACTATGCCGGGAGAAGACATTACCCTTACCGCCAACTTTATAGTTATGGGGGATGTAAATGGTGACGGTGAAATCAACTCAACCGACCTCACAATGATGTTAAGCTATATCCTGGGAAACAACCCGGAAGGCTTCTATGAGGAAGCAGCTGACATGAACGGTGACGGAATAGTAAATATCCTGGATGTAATTGCTTTAATAAATATAATTATAAATTAGGGTTGGGTAAGAACATAACGGTGGCTGAGGCTCTCGAAATCACAATGGAATTGGTGGATTGGTTGATTGGTTGATTGGGAAAATGGTTAATTGGTTAATGAGTAAATTGATTTATTAGCTAAAAAACTATAGGATTAAAGATTTGAGGATTGAATAATAAAACTGGCCTTCGGAGTTTTTCCGGAAGAAAGCTTCTTATCAAACCACCAATGCCGGAACAAACATTGCGGGCAGGCATGGCAAAACGCAGAAATTAATGTGCAAATGTGTTAATGA
>PWND01000054.1 GCA_003557965.1 Bacteroidales bacterium
GCTCTTTGTATCTGTCAAGAAATTTATAAAAGTGATTTGGATCAGATGGTTTTGCAATGCTTTTTTGGCGCATTTGATAATTATATCTAAAAGTATTATATATAATTTTTGAAGATTTGATTATTTGCATCATTAAAACAGGTTAATCAATGTTTATAAAAGCACACTGTTGATTGTTTGCGAGAGCATTGGTATTATTAATTGTAGGCTTAAATTTTAGTTTCAACCATAATTATATTGCCGGTAACAACTTGGAATAAAAGTCCCAAACCACGATCCCTGCTGTAACACTAACATTAAAAGAATGTTTTGTGCCAAACTGCGGAATTTCCAAAAAATGATTACATAACTCAAGGACATTTTCCTGCACTCCTTTCACTTCATTACCAAAAACCACTGCATATTTATTGTCTTTTTGAGGTTGAAATGATTGTAGCGAAACCGAGTTTTCCACTTGTTCTATGGCGGCGATAATATAATTTTGTTTTTTCAGCTCTGTGACAGCATCAGCGGTTTTGTCAAAATACTTCCATTCTACTGATTTGGTTGCTCCCAGTGCGGTCTTTTCGATTTCTCTTTTTGGTGGGCAGGCAGTTATACCACAAAGCAAAATTTTCTCAATACGAAAAGCATCAGCGGTACGAAATATAGAACCTGTGTTGTGCATGCTCCTGATATTATCAAGCAACAATACCATTGGGAATTTCTTCTGATTTTTAAATTCCTTTTCATTGAGTCTGTTTAGCTCATCCATCGACAGTTTTCGCATAGCTATTATTTTGCATTTTCAAGCAGCTCTTCAACGAGCTTTGGAGTGCCTGTACCTGCTTTTTCTTTAATAAGCTTAACCCCCGGAACATGTGATGCATGTACTTCACCCGGGTCTATAAGGAAGATGGGAGTTCCGGGTTTCACATAGTTTACCAGGCCTGCAGCCGGGTAAACATTCAAAGATGTGCCTATAATCAGATATATGTCAGCCGTTGAGCTAATCTCTGCAGCCATGGGTATCATAGGGACAGGCTCGCCAAACCAAACTATATGTGGCCGTAACTGAGAACCTTTTTCGCAGGTATCACCTTTTTTTAGCTCCCAACCCTCCAATTCATAAACAATGCTTTCATCTGCCGAACTTCTCACTTTTTTTAACTCGCCATGTAAATGTAATACTTTAGATGAACCTGCCTGTTCATGCAGATCATCAACATTTTGTGTAATGATGTGTACGTCATATTTTTCTTCAAGCTTTACCAATGCATAGTGCCCTGCATTTGGTTTAACTTCATGAAGCTGTTTGCGGCGCTGATTATAAAATTCAATAACCATATCCATATTGCTTTGCCAGGCCTCATATGTTGCCACCTCCATGATATCATATTTTTCCCATAAACCTCCGCTGTCGCGAAAAGTGCTGATACCGCTCTCGGCACTAATACCTGCGCCTGTCAGAACTACGATTTTCTTTTTTGACATAGTTTTGTTGGATTTTGTTTGTTTTGATGTTAGATTTAATGCTAAATTACAAATTTGTAAAACTATTTGATCAAATTTTAAAAAAAAACTTATATATGCTGCTTTTTAGTCGTTTTACGTAAAAATTAACAAAAATTTAAGATATATTTGTAAATTATTAATCGGGCTATTTGTAAAAATTTGCATTTGATAAAAATTTATTAAAATTGCGTATGGATAATTATTATGTTGTTGAGTCAGAAGATAACCCAAGTGTTTTTTGTGACGCGGAAAAGGGAATAATAGAGATGGAGGGCAGGTCATTGCCCGAAAACGTTGATTCATTCTATAATCCTGTAATAGAGTGGGTGAAAAAATATATTGAAAACCCCAGGAATAAAACTACTGCTGAATTTGGGTTTGTTTACCTGAATTCGTCCTCATCAAAAAAAATACTTGAAATTTTGATGCATTTAAAAAAAGTTATGCCCGACAAAAAACTCTCAGTAATATGGAATTACCGGCAGGATGATGAGGACATGCTTGAGGAAGGAAGAGACTTTGAGCAAATGACAAAACTAAAATTTGACTATAAAGCCATTTCTTAATAATTATCACAAATGCTTAAAAAGAAGCTCATCTTTTTTGTATATAAAACAATATTTTTTGGGGTTTTTATCACATTCTCCGTTATTGCTTCAGGCAATCTCATTGAAGATGACCCCCCTACCTGGAAAGAACTTGCCGAGAGTAGTTTTACTGATGGCAATTTCAATGATGCTGCCAGGTTTTATAATAAACTGGCGTTTTATTATTGGGAAAATAACAATTTAGAAGAAGCAGCAGATAATTTTATGTCCTCTGTTGAGGCTAATAAAAAAATTGGCAATACCAATGCTGTTAAGCATATTTATAACAATTTGGGTCAGATTTTTTTTGATTCGGGAGATTATCAAAAGTCATTGGATTATTTTACACTTAACCTTGATATTTCTCGTCAGCAGGACCGCAGATATGATATTGCCAGTGGCCTGATCAATTTGGCAAACGTGAAAAATGAGCTGGGTGATTTTGGGGCATCTCTTGATGTTTTGGAGGAGGCAGAATCTATTGCCAGAGAGATAAATGACATGACTTTGCTTAGAACCAGCTATGCTATGCTGGCACAAGCTTATGAAAGGATTGGACAAGAAAGCGAATCAA
>PWND01000067.1 GCA_003557965.1 Bacteroidales bacterium
GTTCATTTACCAGTATATCTTTTTGTAAACATACAAACCCTCCGGGTATGAGCCACGCATCCAGACCTCGGAGAGGTCACACGTCTATAAAAGGTTAAGCGTATGTTGCCGATGTGCGACTTCAGCCGGAGTCGTATTGTTCATTGCAAATAAATTAGCAAACGTTCTTTTTTTACTTAAAACTGGTACTTTAAAATTGCGAAAAATTGGCACTTTTAAATTTGCTATTTACATTTTTAAGGACAATAATGTAAAAATATGTATCAAAAATAATAGCCCCGTCAAATAGAGAGGTACCTGGGGGCCTAGTTTCTAATATGTAAAAAGTTTTACAAGTGTTTAATAATTATATTTTGTTCACATGAAACATGCATGGCAAATGCCTTAATACACAGGAGAATACTATAATTGGATGTTCCATGTGGCCAATAAAAACAAAATGCAAACAAATAAAATATATTAAAAAAGTTTTCGTTATTAAATCAAAATCAACTATTAAGCAAGTAATAAAAAAACATGCCTATGAAGCAAAGCTACAATTTTAATAATGATTATCGTTTTTTGCTTAATGAAAGCTCTGACACTATGCCAAGAGAAACAAAAAATAAGAATAATTCTTCTGGCAACGAATTACCAGAAAGTGAAATGGTGCCAAAAAAGAATGTGTTGGACTTCATTATGCATTACAGCAAGTCACTTGAAGTAATAAAATACAAGTGCGTAAAACCAGTTTACTTTATTAAAAACTAAACGTAAGCTTTTGTAATTTGTTTACTAATAGTTATTCTCCTAAGTTATAAATACTTTAAAGGGGTATTTTATACAATAAACTATTGTAACTGCAACAAATTCAATAAGTTTTCGTAAATATTTATAAAGATTTTGCTAAACATCAATATATTTCAATGTTTAGCATATGTTTATTTAAATTTAAATAATATGAAAAAAGGACTGGCTATTCTTGCAGTTGCATTAATTCTTTGTAGTGCGATTTTTACAAGTTGCAATACAAGGCAGTTATGCCCTGCTTACACGGAAAACAACGAAGAAGTTGAGTTAAATGAAGCTGAAGCTTAAAAAAAACATTACATAAATAAGCAATTATTTTATTAATGTTTATAACTTAGTGGTTGGTTCAAAAGCCTGCAGCATTTTAAATAGTAATTTTTAAAAACATGCAGGAGGCTTTTGAGGCAACTTTTTTTTATTATAAAATGCAACAAAAAAGCAATCATATTTTAAAAAAGCCGTCATGGCTGAAGGTAAAATTGCCTGATGCTGTTGAGTATAAGCGTATGAAGGACATTTTAAAAACAAAAAGCCTTCATACAATATGCGAAAGCGGCTCATGCCCTAATAAAGGGGAGTGTTGGAGTTCCGGGACAGCAACTTTTATGATTTTAGGAAATACTTGTACCAGGGGCTGTAAGTTTTGTGATGTTAAAACGGGTAAGCCGCTTCCCCCGGATAATCTTGAACCCCTCAAAATTGCTGAAGCAGTTTTACAGATGTCTTTAAAGCATGTAGTAATCACCTCTGTTAATCGCGATGACCTGTTAGATTCAGGTGCATGTCACTGGAGCAAAACAATAAAAGTTATAAAAATTACTTCTCCAAAAACTACCATTGAGGCATTAATACCTGACATGAATGGCAATATTATTGACTTGCAAACTATACTACAATCAGAACCTGAAATAATTAGTCATAATTTAGAAACTGTTGAAAGGCTGACTAATGAGGTCAGGCAAAAAGCAGACTATAAAACAAGCTTAAAGATAATAGAGTACATATCACGCTCCGGCAGAAAATCGAAGTCCGGAATTATGCTTGGCCTTGGTGAATCAGATGAAGAGGTTTTAAAAACAATGGATGATTTATTAAAAGCAGGATGCAAAATAATTACAATTGGCCAGTATTTACAACCAACTTATAAGCACTTGCCTGTTAAAAGATATGTTTCACCCGAACAGTTTGATAATTTTAAAAAAATTGCACTTAAAAAAGGTTTTAAGCATGTTGAGAGTTCTCCACTTGTTAGGTCTTCTTATCATGCTGAAAAGCATGTTTAAATATACTTTACACTGTTTTTTCAGTACTGCAAATTGAACTGATTTTTTAATTAAGCTTCAAAACATGAAAACTAAGATAATACGAACAACGATGCTTCTTTTAGCAGTGTTTTTGGCCATGTTAAGCATTACATTTTGCAAAGAAAGTAATGACAAGGTTAATAGCCAAAAAGAGACAGAATCGGTAGAAGGGCCAATACCAGGGGCATGGCAAACAAACATGTATTTTCCTCTGCTGAAGGATAAGAGAGTTGCTGTTGCCGGAAATCATACATCTGAGGTAGATGGGGTTCATCTTGTTGACACTTTATTAAGTTCCGGAATAAATGTAGTAAAGGTTTTTAGCCCGGAGCATGGCTTCAGGGGTGAGGCTGCGGCAGGAGAGCATGTTTATAGCGAAACTGACAGTAAAACAGGGCTGCCTATTATCAGCCTCTATGGCTCAAGGAGACGCCCAAATCCATTTCATCTTGCGGATGTTGATATTATTCTGTTTGATATCCAGGATGTTGGCACAAGGTTTTATACATATATTTCTACAATGACATATATTATGGAAACCGCAGCTAAATTACGAATCCCGGTAATCATTCTTGACCGGCCAAATCCCAATGGCCATTACGTGGATGGGCCGGTACTTGAACCTGAATTCAGCTCATTTGTCGGATTGCACCCTGTACCTGTAGTGCATGGTATGACTATTGGAGAATATGCCCTTATGATAAATGATATGGGATGGTTAAGAGATAATGTAAAATGTGAACTAACCATAATTTCAATAAAAAATTACGACCATAGCACAAGGTATATTCCTCCTGTACCGCCATCTCCTAATTTACCTAATATACAAAGCATTTACCTTTATCCTTCTTTATGCTTTTTTGAAGGAACAGAAATAAGTATTGGCCGTGGAACTGATTATCCTTTCCAGGTTTATGGACATTCTTTATTGCCAAATGATATTTTCAGGTTTTCTTTTAAACCTGAAAGCAGGAGAGAGGCACCAAATCCACCTCAGTTAAATAAAACTTGCTTCGGAGAAGATCTTAGACAGGTAAGTACTGAAGATTTGAAAAGTAAAAATCATTTAGACTTGACATACTTAATAAAAGCTTACGAGCATTATCCCGAAAAAGATGATTTTTTTAATGATTTTTTCAATCTTCTTGCTGGTAACTCAAAACTAAAAAAACAAATAATAAATAATACTGATATTGAGGAAATTAGAGAGTCATGGCAAAAAGGCCTGAAGGAGTTTAAGGAAATCAGAAAGAGATATTTATTATATCCGGATTTTGAGTAGGTTCGCTACTTTATTAAAACTAATATAAGAGTGAAAGGATTAAAAGATAATAGCCTGCAATCTGTATGGAGGTGGTTTTATGAATCACTAAAAAACAAATACCCTGACTATGAGTTAAAGTCTGTAAGAAAAATATTTTTTGAAGATGTTTTCGATTTAATGGAAACGGATTTTGTTTTAAAAAAGGATTACAGGTTTACTGAAACCGAAATTGTTAAAATCATAAAAGCTATTAATAAATTAGAAAGATACATGCCGGTACAATATATTACAGGCAAAGCTTTTTTTTTAAATAACTTATTTGAGGTTAATGAAAATGTTTTAATTCCAAGGCCGGAAACTGAAGATTTAGTTTTGCTGGCAATTAAATCAATTAAAAATCACTTTAAAAATAATAAAATTGTAAAAATCCTTGATGTTGGCACAGGTTCAGGCTGCATAGGCATATCTCTCGCAAAAGAGATAAAAAACTCTGTTGTACATGGAATAGACAATTGCCGGGAAGCTTTGGAAACAGCAAAAAAAAATGCTAATAATAATGAGGTTGAAGTTAGCTTTAAGTTATTAGATATATTGGGAAGTATCTCTTTTTCGGAATCTTACGATGTTATTATCAGTAACCCGCCTTATGTAAAAGATTCAGAAAAACAATATATGCATAAAAATGTACTGAATTATGAGCCATCCAATGCTCTTTATATTAAGGACAGCGAACCTTTGATTTTTTATAATGCTATATGCGATAAGGCAAGTAAAGGTTTGCTGACAGATAACGGCCTTATTTTTTTTGAAATAAATGAACATCATAAAGATGATGTTTTCAACTTATTAAAGCAAATGGGATTTACTGATATTGAGGTATATAATGACTTCAGGTCTAAGCCGAGGTTTTTTAAAGCAAGAAAAGGACTTAGCACTCATCAGGGGCGAGTGAAGCAAGTAAATAAAGCGAAATAAATCAAATTAGTAATAAATTCTTCAGCAAATTATAAAACAGATTTAAGCTTAGCGATGAAACCATCCACATCGTCTTTAGTAGTATTAAAGTGAGTCATCCATCTGACTTCATTTTGTTCTTCATTCCATAAGTAGAAAAAATATTTTTCTCGTAAGGGGTTAATAATTCTTTTTGGAACTTTAGCAAAAACAGCGTTTGTTTCTACTTCCTGGGTAATAAGAATTTCGGGTAAATTTTTAAGGTTTTGAGCCAGGTATTGAGCCATCTTATTTGCCTGGCGGGCATTTTCAATCCAAAGGTTATTTTTAAGAAGTGCATTAAATTGTGCAGATATGTATCTCATTTTGGAAGCTAACTGCATAGATTGCTTACGCAGGTATTTAAAATCATTAGCATGTGCTTTATTAATAAAAACAACAGCTTCGCCATACATCATCCCGTTTTTAGTCCCTCCAAACGAAACAACATCAACCCCTGTATAAGTTAACATTTCAGCGAGGCTTATATTTAATGCTGCTACGGCATTTGATATTCTGGCGCCGTCAACGTGTAGATACAAATCGTTTAAATTCGCAAATTTTGCCAGCTTAAGAATTTCATCAGGATGATACAAAGTTCCCAATTCCGTAGGTTGTGAAATTGAAATAACTTTTGGTTGTGAGTGATGTTCAAAACCTCTTGAGTTTAAAAAGTGTTCAATTTGTTCAGTTGTTATTTTTCCGTTTGGGGAATCAACTGTTAACAGTTTGCAACCTGAAAAGTTTTCAGGGGCACCACATTCATCGTTATTCAAGTGTGATGTTTTGGCTGTGATAATTGAGTGATAGGAATTAGTTAAATGGCTTATTGATAAAACGTTTGCAGCAGTACCATTAAACACAAAAAACACTTCTACATCAGATTCAAAATAATGTCGAAATTTTCTTTCGGCATCACTTGTGTAAATATCATCGCCATAAGCAATAACATCAACCAAATTAACCTCATTAATTGCCTGAAGAATATCTTCATGAACCGGTGCATTGTTGTCACTTGCAAAACTTCTTCTATTTTTCATACTCATATAACTTTAATGTAGCTCTGTTGGTTTTGAATAATTTTTCTTAAGAAAGAAACAAAAATCAAACTCAAGTTCAGGGAGTTTTAAGCATGCGCAATGTTAGTAAAAATAAATTAAAAATCAAATATATTAAACAAAACGGAGTGGTTTTAACATATAGTGATGTTGAATATAATATCATTTGTTAATTTTATAATTTTACAAATTTGAAGAAGTATAATAATTGATTTATCACGCCAAAGAAGCAGCAGTTAATGGGAAAAGACAAAAACAACTTCGATGAGTTCCTGAAATGGGCAATAGTAGAACTTAGACTTCGCCGGGCAGGCTATAGAAAAGTAAAAAAGCAGGTTTATAAAAGAATAAACAGCAGGATGAAAATTTTACATCTTAAAAGCTATGATGATTACAAGGAGTATATTGAAGGGAACTCTGCTGAATGGGATGTGTTGGATAAAATGATGCAAATAAGCATATCACGATTTTTCAGAGACATTAAAACATGGGAATTACTGGGTGATAAGCTGTTGCCTGAACGGGCTGCAAGGGCAGCAAAAGAAAGCCGTCCGTTTTACTGCTGGTCGATTGGGTGTGCATCGGGTGAAGAGCCATACAGCCTGGCTATACTATACCATCAAAAACTAAAACATTTATACCCGAACTTGGATTTTCAAATAATTGCTACAGATGCAAATACTCACCTTTTAGAACGTGCTGTTAAGGCATGCTATCCGGCCGGAAATGTAAAGGATGTTCCGGGTAAATGGTTAGAAACCTATTTTTTCCATAAAAATGGCATGTACTTTCTTAAAGATACAGCAAAAAGCATGGTGGATTTTTATAACCAGGATATACGTAAGGAAATGCCAGGAGGAAGGTTTGATATTGTATTTTGCAAAAATATTGTGGGGATGTATTATTCCACTGAATATGCAACAGAAATATACAACCGAATAGCTGAAAAGATTTACCCCGGTGGCTTTCTTATTACTGGCAATCACGAACCTTTGCCGATTGACAGCCTCCCTGAAATGAAAGTTTTTAACAAAGGATTAAACATATGGCAAAAAATTTATTAGGCTATGCCTGCCTGTTAATAGTAAAAAGCCATAATAAATGAAAATGTTTTACTATGGCTTTCTCTTTTATATCAACTAATGAGATTATCTTGCAATTTGTAATTGTTTAGTAATAACCCGGTCTGTTGTATATATTCTAAATAAATACAATCCTGGATTTATGTTTTGCAAATAAATCTTTTCACTTTTTGAGTAAATTTCTTTATCCAATACAACTTGCCCGCTAACATCTATAATCTGAATTTTCTTTACAGTTATGCTTGATGACATGGTTACAGTATTTCTGGCAGGGTTTGGAAATAAAGTAATATCATCTTCAAAAATCTCATAAATCGAAACATCTTCTTGAAAATTAGCTGTAATTTCTAAATCATTTGCCGGCATGTAGAAGGTATAACTTGGATCAGATTCCAGTATATTCCCATTTTCTGTCCAATTTAAAAACTTGTATCCTGCATACGCATATGCATTCAGGGACACCCAGTCGTTATAATAAAAATAACTCTGGTCAGGTGAAATGTTAACGCTTCCACTACCAGGAGGTTCAACAATAACGATTAACTCATATTGCTCTAACTCAAAACTGGCAACTATAAATACATTTTGAGCAGGCATTGTAAGATTTAGAACTTCGTTAGTTTCAATTACATTATAATTTTCGTCAAGCCAGGAAACAAACTTGTAGCCTGTTGCCGGTATCGCAGTAAGCTGTATTTCGTTGCCGGCATGATAATAATCCTGGTCTGGATCAATACTTATAGTTCCGGCACCATAAGGGGTAATATCTGTAGACAGGTAGTAATTTATTGCTGTAAAATTAGCATTGATAACAGCATCGTTAGCTGGCATTGTAAAATTTAAGCTCTGGCCATGGCTTATTATATCGTTGTTTTCATCTGTCCATGATTCAAAATAATAGCCCGGGTCAGGTGCCGCAAATAAATTAATTACATCTCCAACATTATAATAATCTTGCTGAGGATTAAAATTAACACTTCCGGCGTTAACGGGGTTAATGTTTACTGTCAACTCATAATCAATAACTGAGAAATTGGCTGTAAGAATAACATTCTGCGTCGGCATTGTATAAGTGAAACTTGCAGTATTGCTTATTTCATTATTGTTTTCATCTGTCCAGTTAATAAAAGTATAACCAGGGTTCTCGACAGCATTAACACTTACATCTTCATAAGCATCATACAGCCCTGTTCCTTCAAGAATTGCAGCTCCATGAGGATTAGCTGTAAGGTTTAAGAAAAACTGTTGAAGTGTGTTTCCTGTATCTCCTCCGTCTGTGATGGTCCAGTCGAATTGATCTTCTATATACTCTCTTCTGTTGGCAGGAAGCCCTAAATCATATTGACTACTTCCGCCATGGAAATACACATTATCCTGGAGTTCGAGATATGACCATTGAATAAGTAATTTGTTGTAATTAGTTGTTGTAAGCGTAACTCCGGACAAAAAACTATCAAAGTATAATACGCTTGAAACATCCCAGGCACTAATATCCTGGTTGAATGAGGAGGTTTCACGGAGCATACTACTCATATTAGTAACATTGCTTACATCCCAGCCACCGATATCCTGGTTAAATAATGATGCTTCGTAGAACATCCAACTCATATTAGTAACATTGCCCACGTTCCAGCTGCTAATGTCTTGATTAAATGAAGCTGCATTATAAAACATTGAGTTCATATTAACAACATTTTCCACATTCCAACCTCCAATATTTTGATCAAAAGGAGTGTCTCTAAACATTGAATTCATGTAATTAACGTTGGATACATTCCAGCTCCCGATATCCTGGTTGAATGAGGAGGCTCCATTGAACATAAAACTCATATCAACAACATTACTCACATCCCAGCCGCCAATATCCTGGTTGAATGAGGAGGCGTTATTAAACATTCCGACAGCATGGCCACCCATACTTATTACATTACTCACATTCCAGCCCCCAATATCCTGGTTGAAGGAGGTTGCTCCACTGAACATCCCTTGCATATTTGTAACATTACTCACATCCCAACCGCTGATATCCTGGTTAAATGATGAGGCTCCATTGAACATGAAACTCATATTAACAACATTACTTACATCCCAGCCACCGATATCCTGGTTAAATGATGCGGCATCAGAGAACATATAACTCATATTAGTAATATTTTCATCCACGCCAACTAAAAAGTCATCATGCCAGAAATCACCTACATTGGTTTCTTTGAACATTTGATGGGTGCTTGTGATACCCGATACCCCATTGCCAATTGGAGTAATACTGGTGAGCATTTGAGCATAAGGGCAATTATGTTCAGTATAAAAAGCAATTCTGCTTGCTTCACCCTGTATTTTTATAGTAAATATACCGATTTCCCCGAAGTCATAAAAAGGCTCAACGTTTCCATTATATGTTTCGGAATTATCTTCATCCCATACAACCAATAACTCAACGGCATTGTCAACAATAAACTTAAATTCAGTATTGTCTTCATTGGTTTCAATGGCAATGTGGAAATAATCTTCATCCTGGTCAACGTACTCGAAGTTGGCAATTAAAGTGGCCTCATTTTGGGGCATAATAAATGTGGTTTCAGCCGATGTTATATCAGTTATAATACCATATTCGGGAGTTTCCCATTCTGTAAATTCGAAAAAATTATTTGGAATAGCCTTTATTGTAACTTCCTGTGTATAATAATACTGGCCGGTACCCTCAAAAGTTCCGCTTCCTATAGGATAGGAAGATAATGACAGGCTACGTCTTTTTACTCCGCCGTCAACAATACTCCATTGGAAATTATCAATTATAAATTGTTTACTATCTGCGGGTTCGCCGCCTTCGTACCTGCTACTACCCCCATGGAATGAGACGTTGGGCTGTAAGTCAAGTTTCGCCCACTCAATCAGTAAGTTATTATAGTTCTCTAATGAAAGTTCAGAATCTCTAAACATCCAATACATATTATCAACATTGCTCACATCCCAATTGCTAATATCCTGATCAAAGTTAGTATTGTAGAACATAAAGGCCATATTCGTAACGTTGCTTACATCCCAGCCACCTATGTCCTGATTGAATGAAGAAGCACTACTGAACATATCTTGCATATAAATAACATTGATAACGAGCCAGCCGCTTATATCCTGGTTGAATGAGGATGCTCCACTAAACATAGTTCTCATATCAGTAACATTATTAACTTCCCAGCCGCTTATATCTTGATTAAAGGAGGATGCATTAGAGAACATCAAACTCATATTAGTCACATTAGCTGAGGCTTCATCAAAAAAGTCTGAAGCGGTAAAACTTTCTACTGTGATATTTCTAAACATATTGTTGGCACTTGTAATTCCTGTAACACCATCAGAAACCGGGCTTAAAATATCTTTTAACATTGATGCATATTCACATCCCCATCCCGTATAGAAAGCAATTCTGCTTGCTTGGCCACTTACATTAATTGTCCATTCCCCGGCTTCTTCAAAATCGAAGGTGGGCTGTACATTGCCATTATACCATACAAGGCTGTCATTATTCCATAAGACACTAAAATTAACAGCATTTTCCAACAGGAATTTATATTCGGTTTGATCATCTGTGGTTTCAATAACAAATTTAAAAACATCTTCAAATTCCGGATAAAACTCAAAGTTTGCAGTTATGGTAACGTTATCAGCAGGCATAGTAAATTGTGTAACAGGTAGGTTGGAGTCTTCAAATGTTCCATCCGGAGCTTCCCAGTAATCAAACTCATAGAAAGCGTATGGTTGAACTGAAATATCTACAACATCGCCTTGATTATATATGCCCATTCCTTCAAAACTGGCTATCCCAGCAGGATTAGATATTAACTGAAGATGAAATTTTTCAAAGTCTTCGCCGGAACTTCCTCCATCAGTTATTGTCCAGTTAAGTTCAGTTTCTAAGTATTCTCTTCTTTCTGCCGGCAATCCCAGGTCATACATGCTGCTGCCACCATGAAAACTTATATTTTCATTTAAATCTAAATGCGACCACATTATCAGCAGGCTATTGTAGTTTTCAGTTGACAGCTCAGAGTTTATGAGGAAATTTGAGAAATTATTAACACTGGATACATCCCAATTACCAATATCCTGGTTGAATGATGAGGCGCCACTAAACATTCTCTCCATACTAGTAACATTGCTA
>PWND01000326.1 GCA_003557965.1 Bacteroidales bacterium
GGGTTCAGACCTTATGCAAGCATACAGATTATATACACTTGCATTGAGCGGCGCACCCGAACTCGGCGCTATGAACAGGCTGAGACAATTGCCTAATTTAAGTATTGCAGCGCAGTGGAGGCTTGCAGCTGCATATTATCTCGCCGGACAACCCGAAGCAGCAAGTAGTATAACAGATGGTATTTCAACTACAATTGCGCCATATAACCAAACCGGATATACTTACGGTTCAAACTACAGGGATATGGCTATGATAATTGAAACTCTCACTTTGCTTAACAGGCAAAATGAAGCTGCGCCACTTGTAAAAAAATTGTCAAAAGAGATGGCAAAACCTTTCTCTTTTAGCACTCAAACAACAGCTTATGCATTAATGGCTATTTCGAAGTTTTACGGTGATAAAGACATTGACGATAAGCTAAAATTTAAATGGAAAGAAGAAGGCAGCACATATAACACAGTCAGCACAGAAGCATTCGTATGGCAACATGATTTAAGCTTTGATGTCATTGGCGAAAAGCGGTCAGTAAACATTGAAAACCAAAGCAATAATGTAATATTCGGGCAAACAACTGTAAGAGGCATCCCAGCGGCAGGTTACGAGTCAGCATCTGAAAAAAATCTGTCAATGAGGGTTGCCTATAAAGACCTTAACGGAAACAATATAAATGTAGAAAACCTGAAGCAAGGCACTTCCTTTATTGCTGAAGTTACAGTAATAAACCCCGGTTTCAGGGGGAATTACTCTCAAATAGCACTTACACAGATTTTCCCTTCAGGGTGGGAAATTTCAAATGTAAGGTTAGATGATGCTGCCGCAGCAGTTCAAAGCGACTATGCTGAATATCAAAATATTAGAGACGACAGGGTTTATACTTATTTTAACCTGCATGCAAATGAGTCAAAAACCTTCAGAGTTATGCTAATAGCAACATATAGCGGCCGATACTACCTGCCTGCATTTCAGGCAGAAGCCATGTATGACCCCGAAATATATGCACACAATGCTGGGAGGTGGGTTATTGTAAGTTATTAAGCAGCATCAAACAACATGTTTTTTATAAATTAACAAATAAAACTGATAAGTTTTGTCTATCATTACTATATTTGAAGCATTATAACTAATAATAATGAATTTCTGTTAAAACTTTATAATAATTATGAACTACGGGATATGTTTAAATAGCATTGCTACTTTAAGGGAGGAGGCCTCGCATAAAAGTCAAATTGTTTCACAACTATTATTTGGTGATATTTTTGAGGTTTTAGAAAAGGATGAAGAATGGTTAAAGGTAAAAATGCATTTTGACAAATATGAGGGGTGGGTTTCAGAAAACCAGGTTTCAATAATTAATGAGGAAGATTATAAGCAGTTAATCAGCAACCCTGTAATAATTAGTGGCGATATTATTCAGGTATTAACAGATATAACAAATGAAAGCAGCTTTCTAGTTTCAGCAGGTAGTACGATGTACGGGGTTGACCCTGAGAGGTTCAGCATATTAGGCAATGATTATAAATATAGCGGCAACTTAAGTATAGTTGACAAAAGTGCTGCACAAGCAGTAAATAATGCATTATTGTTTTTGAATGCACCATACTTGTGGGGAGGCAGGTCAGCTTTGGGAATTGACTGCAGTGCATTAGTGCAACTGGCTTATAAAATGACAGGCATTAATCTCCCGAGAGACTCTGCTGAGCAAGTTAACCTTGGGTTCCCGGTTCACTTAATAGACGAGGCACAAGCAGGAGACTTATGCTTTTTTGATGATTTTACCGAAAGTGAAGAAGAAAGTATTATTACCCATGTTGGCATGCTGGTTGATAAAAACCATATTATACATGCACATGGAAAAGTAAAAGTTGATTTAATTGACCATAATGGTATTTTTTCTAAAGAACTTAAAAAATATACTCACCGCCTTAGAATAATAAAGCGTGTATAATCAATAATTATTTTTTGGGTGGAATTAAGTCGTTTTCTACCATAATGCCACCATCAACAGGAATAATACTTCCTGTAATCCATGATGCTTTATCGGATAATAAATACTCTACGACAGATGCAATATCGCCGGGAGTACCCACCCTTCCAATCGGGTAGCGGCTTGCTGCATTCTTGAGCATGTTTAAATATGATTGTTCATCATCGAATATTTTATTATCAAGGTGAATGTGAGTCTTTACTAAGCCGGGATTTACAGAGTTAACACGAATATTATATGGGCCAAGATCGCCTGCTAAAAACTTTGTAAACATATCAAGCCCTGCTTTCGAAACAGAATATGCCAAACTTGTTCCGGGCTTTAGCCCTGCTACAGATGAAATATTAACAATAGAAGCGCCATCAGCTTTTTTTAATAACGGCAAAAATGTTTTTGCCACAATATATGGCCCTGTTAAATTAACATCCAGAATATTAGTCCACTCCTCTACAGATATAGTTTCAATAGTGCCCTTATTTAAGATTGCTGCATTGTTTACAAGCCCATGAACAACTCCGTACTTATTTTTTACCTGCTCAAACAGGCTTTTAATATCATCTTCATTTGTTGTACTTCCAATATTGAAATCAACTTTACCTTCCAAGGCAGGAAACTGGTTTAAAGCCCTTTTTATTTTCTCCTCACTCCTGCTAAAAGAAACAACTTTATGTCCTTTTGAAACCAGTTGGCCGATAATTTCCAATCCAATTCCGGAACTTCCTCCTGTAATCAAAAAAATCTTGTTTTGCATAGTAATGGGTTTTTATAATGATACAATAAATTAAGTATTTTCATACAAAATATGTTGAGTTTTTTAACGGTTAAACAGCAAGCCAATTTGAAGTACCCGATTTTGATAATTATTATTATCACCAAAAAAGTAGCTAAACTGGCATGTAAATAAAAGCCTTTTCGTAAGTTTATAATCAATACTTACAAAAGGTACATACATAATAGTTCCGTAATTATATAAAAAAGAATCAATTAATTCATTATCATTTATATACTCAACATGTAAATTTTTGACACTACCTCTTCCAACGCCCATTGAAGCATTATACCTTATTTTCCCATGCTTTAAAGTAAAACCTAAAAATCCACCTCCGTGCCCGAGATTAATATAAGACTCATCTGATTTTTCAGTTTCATAATTTGCACTTTGGCTACCGCCAAAAATCCCTGCTGCGAAATTCTGGCCAATATAAAACCGTAAAATCCCCCCTATTCCACCTCCTCTTGTTTCGTAAATACCATGTGGGTTTTGCATTGTTAGCCAGGAAGGCTGTAAAATCAGCATGCCTCCACTGTAAATGTTTGTATTTTCCTGTTTCTCTGCACCAATGAGAGTAAACGGAATACAAAGCAGAAAAGCTAAAAGATATAACTTAATTTTCATCATCTAATTAAAAAAGCCACAAAAAGTATTGAAAATTTCGTGGCTATTATAAAACCTTAAATATCAAAAAAAAGAAAGAGAGACAACATTAATAACCATAGACCTTAACATTATCAACTCTAAACAGTGTATTTAAGCCATCAGTGTCGCTACCGGTATATTTAAAACCAATATGATAATTTTGCTCCTGATTATTAATTTCAACAACACCGGAACTAACCCAAACATCCGGATTATTATTAGAAGATACAATATATGCGTCCGTTAACTCTGTCCATGTGGCGCTTTCAGGATTTTCTTCATTGAAGTTATAAGAAATAAAAACTTCAAGTCCATCATGAGCAAAATTAACATGCGATGTTTCAAAAACTAATGCAGTAGTTTCATAATTTTGGGCATTAACCTGGGCAGATGTAAGCCAGGCAATATTTGTATCATCACCGGAGCCATAAGCACTAATTTGAGCATAGTTTCTTGCACCTGTAGTAGAAGTTATCCAATGTCGGCTTCCTTCAATCAAATATGATTTCCAATTATTAAAATCAATTGGCTGTCCAATATCACCATCATCAAAATTTTCAGCAAAAATCAACTCGCCTTCCACATCACCACATCGGGGCCCATCCATGTCAATTTCCTCATAAGTGCGAATATATAGTTGCCAGGTATCATAATCCTGCCAATCGGGGCTATACACTCCTGCAATAGCAACTAATGAACCATTACCTGCCGGTGTAGGCCTTGCTGCAAAGTCAGCATAGCCACTTGTACGTACAATAATGCTGTTGCCAAAACAATCTTCAAGAGTTCTGTTAATAGTATTTAAGCCTTGGGCATCAGCAAAAGTTTTACCTACATCTGAAGCCGCAAACTGAACATTATCAAGTTTTACCAAATGAGCCTGATACTTCCCGCTCAGGATATCCTGAATTCCAACTTCAGCAGGTGGAAAATTAATGCCCTCTCTCAGTTTAACAATATTTTGAGTAGCATCTACATCATCCAGTTGCAACATACCACTAAACTCTGACACAACGGTATTTTTCAGGTTTATCCTGATAGAATCACCCTGGCTAACTCCGGGCCTGCTAAAACGTACATTTATGGCTGCTGTTTCATCCTGTACATACGCTTGCCTGTAAATATTTCCTGACTCTTGGCTCATTGTAACGACAGCATATATGTTATACTCATTTACGCCACTGGGGTTTAGTTCTGAATTATTGAAAAAATCCTCGTCAAACCTAACTTCATGGCCATAATGATAATATATATTTCTTAAAGAATCCAAGGTAATAATACTATTTGGATCCAATGACTTCATCGGAGGCTTATCAGTTTCTTTTTCACAAGCAGAAAACAGAACAACAAACATTAAAATAAAAAAGCTGTTGTGAAATATTTTATTTCTTAGGTTCATAGTTATAATATTTAATAATCAATTTTTTATCTTTTATAAGAAATTTTTAATTACACCTGGCCCCATCAAGATTAACTTCTGATGAAGACCTAAGCAATAGCTGATAATCATCTCTGTATCTGGAAGCTATGGCAATCACCGAGCCATTGCCTTCCGGGATTTCATCATCAGCAAACACTGCAAAGCCGCTTGTTCTGACAATTATTTCGTTGCCGTCACAATCCATAAGTATCCTGTTGTAGGCTGTAAACGGATCTTCTGAATCAGCATATGTTTCACCAACTTCATATGAAGCAAATTGTACATCATTTAATTTTATCAGTTGCGACTGGAATGCATCTGAGCCTATAACCGGAATAGTAACTACCTCAGGCTCTACAACAGGTTTAGGGTCACCATTGATTGTAACATCACACGCCCATGTTGCCAGTTTTTCAATATTATTATCAACATGTACTGAGTCAAGTTGAACTAAATTCTGATATTGGCTTACTGTTGTGTTTCTCAGGTTTATTCTAATATAATCACCCACGTATAAACCTCCGGGCGATCTAAGCCTTAGGTTAATCCCTCCGGTTTCATCCTGTGCAAAAGCAGCCATATATATATTACCGGACTTATCATCCATTGTAACTGTAACAAAAACAGAATAGTCCTCTTCAAATCTTTTTGTTGCTCCATCATCAGTAAAAGCTCTAAGTTCACTAACTGTATGTATTTTATCAGGGTCAAAAGGTATTCCTTCGGTATCCGGCGGGTCAAAATCTTTATCAACACACGATGTTAAGCCTACTATTAAAGTAAACGCAACGGCTTTAAAAAATTTAAATGTTTTCATAATATTGTAATTGTATGTTATGTTTTTCTTTTTTGTAATATATTCAATTGCTTATTGCTACATGCTAAATGTAAGATTAATAAAAAATGTCCTTCCGTACAGGTAGAAATATTTTGGCGCAAACCTGTCAATGTTTTGGGTATCATACCGTAGCTGCTCAAATCCGCCAATAGAAAAATCCTTATTATCCAGTAAATTATTAACACTCACATTAAGCCTGATAAAATACTTTCTCTGGATTCTCCATGATTTTCCGGCAAAAATATTAAAGGTGTAATTATGGTTTAGTTTTTCCTGGTTAATAACATCAGACCAAACGCCATCCTCTTCAGCAAACTCAGATAATGCTTCAGCGGTTCTTCTATCAGGGTTAATATCAATATAAATGTCATCAAAATAGTTTGTACTAACTCCAACAAACCAATATCTTGGAGAGTTATATCTTAGCCCGACAGAACCAGCTGTATGGGTCATTCCTCCAATTTTATAGTTCTGCAGATACACTGTTCTTTGATCTTCCAGCACTTCAAAATCATTATCCCTTGCGATAGAAACATTCGGCCTTGAGTTGTAGAAATAGTCGCCTGTTCCTGCTACAATATGTCCTGATAATGTTGAGCTAATATTAATATCCAGCCCTAGCTCAACTCCATAGTGCCTGGTATCAACTCCTGTCATAACGTAATTAACAAAAGTTCTTAACTCATCATGATAAAAGCTTCTTGACCAGGTTTGGTCGTTAAAGTCTGTCATGAAAAGTGTAAATCTTGATTTAATCCTTGGTGTTCTGACAATATAGCTTAGGTCGCCTCCATATATTGTTTCACTACTGAGGCCTTCAACGAGGTGATCGCGCACCCTGGGTGATACGTATGCATTCCAAAAGAAAGGTGCCCTTGTTTTATAAATTGCATTGGTAGTAACATAGTGTCTTCCTGTAATTTTATAGGTAAATCCACCTTTCAGCCCAAAGTTTGTAAAGTTTTGTTTTTCGCTATCTCCGTATGAGTTATCAGGGAACCTGGGATTTTTCATATTACCGGTTCGCCAGAAAGTTGTATGCGACAAATTTGCTGAAAGATAGAAATCATATTTTGGGAAAAAGAATTCAGCCTGTGCATAAGCATCATAATTATTGATGTTAGCAACATAATCATAACCAAACCTATCCCCTTCTTCAACCAGTCTGTTGGGGTTATTTATGTCAGTTTGAGCCATATCCGGATCATCAAAATCACGTTCAGCAAACTGGTCAACATCCAGCCACCAGTCGCCCCCCAGTAGGTCGTTTACAGCCTTAAACTGGTATCCCTGGTGAAGCCTTACATTTGCTCCTCCGCTAAGAATAAGATTATCACTTTGATGAGATTGAAGGTTTGAGCTAAAGGTTATTCTTCTATGATCAATTCTTCTTTCTTCAAGCATGTATTTTGAGCGATTCCCGGTTACTACGTTACCTTCCTCTCCAAAAGCATCATTAACAGAGAACAGGTTTTTCACATTAGCATTATAGAAATCATCCCAGTTTAGTTGCCCAAATTCAGGATCACTAAGCCAGAGATCAGTATAATAATCCATCATTTGTTGATTTCCTTTATAATTGCTTGGCATATACCTGTAATAATCAGGCCTTGGGTCGGGAGCATCATACCAGTTAAGTGCTGTTCTGCCACCCCTTCCCATGCTCAAGGCAGCTGATGTAGTAACTGTAGTTTTATCAGACAAATCCCAGTAGTGGCTAAGAATACTAAAAGGCTGGTGATACTTACCTACACGTGCATTTCTTTTTTCCCCGTTTTGGTATCCCCAATTTGGGTTATAGTAATTATTTCCGGTAAGATCATAAGCTTCTTGTGTGGCAACACCACGTCCGCCGCTTTCTGATGGTGCACCAAGAAAAACAAAGCCAATACTATGATCGCTATTAATAATTCTTTCAACAGAAAAGAAATACCCCCATGCATCATAAAATGCTCCTTCTACATATCCTTCATCTGCCCATCGCCTAGAGCCAGAAACAGTGACTGCCCATCCGTTATCCATAATACCTGTAGCATGAGTCATCATTATACGGTTATTATAGCTTCTGTTTGCTAATGAATATGTAAGCCTTGAGCTTTCACCAAATTGCGAAGCCCTGACAGTTATATTTGTGGCACCACCAACCCTGCCAAAAGAGTTACGCAATACACCAATTCCATTATATCCTTCTGTTAACCTTGTAACATCATTTAAGCCACCCCAGTTTGAATAGTAAGCACGTCCGGTTTCCATATCATTAACAGGAATTCCATTCATCAGCACGGCATTATTTTCACTGCTATAGCCCCTGATCCTGTAGCGAGCCTGCCCAAAATCAAAACCCGATGTACTAACATAAACATCCCTTGAACCTTGCAATAGCCTGGAAATATCATAAGATTGAGCATCTCCTTCTATATCACCTGTGCTTAAGGTAATTACAGGCAGTTCAAAATCTGACTCATCAAAATCTTCTAAAGATGGTGTCATGCTAACTGTTATGTCAGCAATCTGATCAACTTGTATCTCCTTATCCTGCATATTCTCGTATTCAAACAACAAAACGTCTCCAATTTCTGTTGTTATAATAAAAACCCCGTTATCATCAGTAACTGCCTGGCCTAATGCGCGCATGGAGCTAACATACACTCCCGGTAAAGGAGAATCATCCTCCGAGCTTATTACAGTCCCCCTAAGTTGAAAATCTTCACCCTGAGCCATAACCACTCCTGATGAAAATACTACTAGTAACATTAATGTAAAAATAGTTCTATTCATTTATCTGTTGTTTTAGTTTATGCTTGTATCTAACTTCTAATGTATCAGAATATAAATAATAGCTTTGCTTAATAATTTACTTTCATTAATAAAAAAATCATTAAAAGCATTATTTTTGTAGATTCAAAAGTAATTATTTCTTACTTACAAAAGAAAAGTTTTATTATTATTTTGGATTTTTAGATAATAATAACCCGGGAATAAATGTTATATTCATTGAGGAAGCAATAAGTTTTTACAATTATATAATAAACATAAACAACCATTTTCATGAGACCTACTTTCAAACTACCATTAAAGCTTTTTACGCTAAGCATTCTTGCTTGTATTTTTTCGATAATTCTTTTTTCAAATAATAATTATGCAAAAAATACTCAGGAACAGGAATTTATAGTTACAGCTATTGGATTTTATAATGTAGAAAATTTATTTGATACAATAAATGATCCGGATATCAGGGATGATGATTTCACACCGGAGGGTTCGAATCGCTGGAATACAGAAAAGTATTTGGAGAAGCTTGATAATTTATCAAAAGTAATAGAAAAGCTTGGGCAGGAATATATTCCTGATGGAGTTGCAGTATTGGGTTTGGCTGAGGTAGAAAACAGGGATGTTTTAGAAGACCTTGCTAATACAGAGCGTTTAAAAGACAGGAATTATGGAATTGTGCATTACCCCGGCCCTGACGCTCGCGGTGTTGATGTGGCATATTTTTACAACCCTAAATATTTTAAATATATAAGTAGCAAGCCTTACCCTACTGTTTTTGAGCTTGAAGATGGGAGAGAATTTACTGCCCGCGATCAGTTATTATTAACAGGAGAGGTTTTAGGGGAGCGCATGCATTTTATTGTTGCACACTGGCCTAGCCGTGTAGGCGGAGAAGCCAGAAGCAGGCCTTTAAGAACAGGTTGTGCTGATGTTGCAAGGCACATTATGGATTCAATACTTGAAGTTGAGCCAGATGCAAAAATATTTATGATGGGCGACTTAAATGATAACCCGGATGATATTAGTGTTACTAAGCATTTACGCGCAAAGCCAAAACCGGATAACCTAAAAGACAATGAGCTTTACAATCCGTTTTATGAGTTTCACAGAAAGGGTATTGGGTCAAATGCATGGCGTGATTCATGGAGTTTGTTTGACCAGATAATGCTCACCCCTTCTATGCTTTCAGGTGATTATTCAACTTTACAATACTGGCGGGCTGAAGTATTTAACAGGCCTTTTTTGGTCCAACCAAGCGGAAGGTTTCAGGGATATCCTTTCCGCACATTTGGCGGAGGAGTTTATTTAGGAGGATATTCTGACCACTTCCCTACATTAGTTTATCTGATCAGAGCCAAACAATAATATGTAATTATGTTTTTTGTGTAACAATTTTGCTGTATAGAGAAATGCCAAAAACAATCATAGCCAAAACAGAAGAGCAGTTAAAAAAAGGAATAGTGCATAATAAAAAGAAGCCCAAAAGAAAAAAAGTTAAGTATAAAAAACTATCATTTAAAATTACTGCTTTTCAAAAAGAGGCTCTTGAAATATTTTGCAAAAGACATAAAACAACGCCTGTCAGGTACCTGAAGTCTATTGTAAATAAACAAGCTATAAAATACAGAAATGAAGCACCGCAAATAAGCTACGTTTCTGAAAACCAGCTTCAGTTGTTTGAAAACGAAGAAAGCTCTTCGAAGAAATCAAAAAGCAAGAAAAAGTAACTTACGTTTTTAGTTAAACAAAAGGATTATGCTTTTTGTAAATTAAGGTACTTCCCTGTATGGGATGTTTCGCAGTTTATTATGTCTTCGGGTTTCCCTTCAAAAACGACACTACCACCTTTATCACCACCTTCCGGCCCAAGGTCAATAATCCAGTCGGCACACTTTATAACTTCCGGATTGTGCTCAATTATTAATACAGAGTGCCCTTTATCAATCAATGCATTAAAAGAATTCATCAGCTTTTCTATATCATGGAAATGCAGTCCAGTAGTAGGCTCATCAAAGATGAATAATATTTTTCCGTTGGATGAACCCTTTGTTAAGAATGATGCAAGCTTTATTCTTTGTGCTTCTCCGCCGGACAGCGTGCTTGACGACTGCCCTAAGGTTACATAACCAAGGCCGACATCCATTAAAGACTGAAGTTTATTTGCAATTCGTTTGCAAATTGCTGCGCAATCTTTTGCATTTTCGAAAAAA
>PWND01000303.1 GCA_003557965.1 Bacteroidales bacterium
AAATTTTTCAAACAGCTTCGTATCGCTAATGCTCGTTACCGGTAAAACTCCGAAGGCCAATTGTATTCATCAATCTTCAAATTTTTAATGCTATAGCTTTTTAGCTAATAAATCAATTTTCCAATTAACCAGTTAACAATTTTCCCAATCAACCAATCCACCAATTAACCAATTAACCAATTTGCTCATTAACACATTTCCACATTAATTTATGCGTTTTGCCTTGCCCACCCGCAACGTTTATTCCGGCATTGGTGGTTTGATAAGAAACTTTCCTCCACTTTCGGGAAATTTCGAGGCATTTAGATATCAATTGTTATTCCCTCTTTTGCAAGAATTGTATTTTGGAAAAAGCTTTTCGCTTCATTCAAAAACTCATTTATATCATCATATCGAGCTGAATAATGTCCAATTAACAACTGTCCGGCATTAGCCTTTTTGGCAACTTTTGCTGCTTCCATTGCAGTTGCATGGGTTTTTTCTTTAGCAATATTGGCTTTATCCTGTAAAAATGTCGCTTCGTGATATAACAAATCAACATTTTTTACCTGGTTTATAAAGCTTTCCGTGTAAAGTGTGTCGGAACAAAAAGCATAACTCCTGGGTTTGGGTGGTTCTTTAGTAATTTCCGAATTTGGAATAAGCGTACCATCATCACATAGAAAATCAGCTCCCTTTTTGATATCCGCAATTTTATCTATTCCAATTTTGTATTTATCAATACATGCTTTTATTATGTTTCTCTCTTTAGTTTTTTCTTTAATCAAAAAACCAAAACATGGTATGCTGTGCTCCATCTTTATAGCCTCAACTTCAACAGAGTTGTTTTCAAACAGTTTTTGCCCGCCATAATTAACTTCATGGAATATTATATTAAACCGGGTTTTAACGTTAGCAATTTCATGTTGTATGTCAATTACTTCCTTAAGCCCTTTTGGAGAGTAAACGTGTAAATCTTTTGTTCTTCCCAGTAAATGATAAGAAAATATTAAACCCGGCAACCCCAGGTAGTGGTCGCCATGCAGATGGCTAATAAAAATATGGTTTATTTTCATCAAAGGAAGTTTCATTTTCCTTATTTGCATTTGTGTTCCCTCTGCACAATCAAGCAGAAAATGGTTATTTCCTGCTTGCAACCACTGCGATGATGTGTGGCTGGTAGATGTTGGTGTTGCAGCAGTACATCCTAATATTGTAAGTCTAAAACTCTCAGACATTTACTCGTAACTTCCTTTTTTAAGCATTTCACCATCTTTTACCATTAATTGCCCCATAGCAACCAAAAATAAAACATTGAAATCCTTGTCTATCAATACTACATCTGCATCCATTCCTTCAGCAATAAAACCTTTTTTATTAAGTTTTAAAATATTTGCAACACTTGATGTATTAACTTTTATGGCAGTTTCTAATGGAATTTTTTCTACATTAACTGCATCTGCAAGTTCTGTAATTATAGATTTGGGATATCCCATTTCAAGTTTAACCAAATTGCCTTTATCATCGAAATCCGGTAAAGAACCGCAACCATCGCTCGTCATTGTAATGTGTTCAACAGGCACTCCGGCTTCAAGTAATTCTTTAATTGCTTTGGAAGGCTTTATTTCGTATTCAGGGAAGTATGGATAAGAGCTTGACGTTAAATCTACATATCCTTTTTTCCCGTATTCTTTAGAGTCCTCAAATATATAGTCATTTCTATTGCAATGTGTGGGTATAAACTGAGTAAGTTTAAGTTCACTAATTTCGACAGCTTCATAGAGAGGTTTGAATGGGTTTTTGGCATCACCCATGTGAATGTTAACAATACCTGCTTTGCCTCCAAGCATGCCACCAACACGTGCATGTTCAGTTAGTTTTACCAGTTCGTGTATTGTTGGAAATGATGACCGATGATCAGATAAAGCTATTTCGCCCACTCCAATAACTTCTTCAATTAATGCTATATCTTTACCAACATCACCCAGAATGGTTGGTGTAGGAATTTGATAAGCCCCGGTGTAAATCCATGCACTAACGCCTTCCTGCCTGAGGCCTTTAGCTTTCATCAATACAGAATCTACTGTCCTTGTCATTCCATCTGTTCCAAGGCAACCCACAACACTGGTTACACCAGCTTCAAGCATTTTGCTAAGTTGCATTTCCGGTGTTCTTGATGCAGGGCCACCTTCTCCGCCAGCACCGGCTATATGGACATGTGCATCAATTAATCCGGGAATAAGATTCTTACCATTTGCATCTATTACTTCTGCATCCCAATTAGCAGGGATGTCAATATTATCACTAATTTTTACTATTTTTTCCCCTGCAATCAGCATATCTTTCTTCCCTAAATAATCAGGGCTGTATAATTCGCAATTTTTTATTATTATCATATTTTTCTTTATTAAAAGGTTGTAAATAATCTTTTATTCGTACTTATCAATAAATTCGGGAATGATTTTTTCCAACAAAGCAGATAAAATTTCCTGTTTTTGTTCATCAGTAGTATATTCATGAGTTTCAATTACGGCATTATTTTGCTCTACATCAATTTTATCCGGCAAAATTCTTATAATCTTACCACCGGCCAGCAGCATTCCTACCATAGTTTCTTCAGCCCAGTTGGCATCTTCTAAAATTACTAAATCAGTCCCTTCATGGAAAAACCCATAATCGTAAATATTTTCTTTATCATGATTAAACACCGCAAAGCCCACCTCAGGATGGCGCAGAATTATTTTTATATTTTTTTCATGGTTTTCATTATTGAAAAAATACTCGACATCGAAAAATATTCCTTCATTAGTTAGCGTCCCGATAAACAATTCCGGCTTAATGCTTTTTACTTTTTCATTAATTTTTTCTGCCAAACTTTGTGTAATATTATTACCTGTAATAATAGGTATTCTTGCCTTGTAAGGTTTTTCAAAGTGTGATAAAATAATTTGTCCCGGCACATCAATAGACTCACCAATAGAAGGGGCTAAGTGCATAAAAACTCCGGGCCCTGCATTTATTTCAATAATTCCAAAGTTGCTTTCCGTCCATGGTTTTGCAATATCTTCTGCGAGGACATCTATTCCCATACATTTCACCTTAAAAAATTTCGCAATAGACTCAACCATTTGTATATTTTTTGGATGTATTTTGTCAGTAACATTAATTGAAACCCCACCGGCTGAAATATTGGCAATTCTTCTAAGGTATATTCTTTCACCTTCTTTCGGTACAGAATTTATCGTTAAGTGCTGTAAAGCCAGGTAGTCAATCAGTTCTTTATCAATAATTATTTTACACAATGGCGAGCGTGCATTATCGAGCCTGACCTCCTTGTCATTTTCAACTTCTATAAGTTTTTCAATTGTATCGCTTCCGTTTCCTTCCACATAAGCAGGAATTCTTTGAAGTGCTGCAGTAAACTTACCATCAACAGTAAGCAAGCGGTGGTCAGTTCCATATATTTGCTGCTGTACTATAGCACCATCAAAATTTATCCCATGTATTTTTGCGTAATCAAGAATATTATTAAAAGCTACTTTAACTTCTGCATCACTTTCTATTTCAGTAGTAACACCTTCGCCCTTATGGCCGGCAACAGGTTTAACAACAACAGGGTAGCCCAGTTCTTTAGCTTCCTGCAGGGCTTCTTCTTCGGTATAGCAGTTTCTGCCAATTGGTGTAGGAAATCCACACATAATCAAAAAGTCTGCAACCATATCTTTATACATGGTAAACTCCGTGTCTTTAATTCCATCAGTGTGAAAAGTTGTAGAACGCCCTCTTAATTGTTTCTTCCCATAACCCCACTGAAACTGGTTTTCCTCATTTAAGAAAAACACCGGTATATTTCTTTTTAACCCGGCTTCAAATAATGAGTATAGGGTAGGGCCTCCAAGTATTGAGCTGTTAAACTCATCCTGCAGGCCTATATATTTTTCTTTAAAGTTAAATTCAGCATCTTTCTTCTCATTCATTGCCTTAAACCATTCAGAAATCAATACCACCGCATCTTCAGCAGTATACTCATCAAAAAACTCAACAGCAACAACATATTCCTCGCCATCTTCAGAAATGGAAAAATTCTTTATAGATAAGTTGATTTCCATCTTTAAAATTTCAATCAATGTATCTACGAATAAATCAATAACCACTGCATGGCCTTTTTCAGCTAACTGGGGAAATTCATCATAAACAAACTGCTTGTAATAATCAGCTTCAGGGCCATCCGGCTCCATAAATAAATTAAAAACTAATGAGCGACAGTTTAAGTAGTGGTTTGGCCCGTAATAAATATAAAACTTGCTAACATCAAAATCTTGCATGGCTTATAAGGTTTTGGTTATTAATTATTTTAAATTCGATAACACTATAATGTGGTTATAGCAAATAAATAAAACATGGTGTAAATATACAAAAGAAGCATAAAACAATAATGCCAAATAAATATATTTTGAATAAAAACTTATAACTATGGAAAGTATAAATAAGCAGTGGCTATTTATTCGGATTTTGATAAATAGCTGTTAAATAGAAAAATATTATGTAATGATAAAGGATATTAAGGCTATTTAGAAATATTAATTTCTCAAATTTAAAATTTCATTTGCAGACTTAATATTTTGTCCTTTGTTTCCAACAACTTTCCACTGGTTTATATCGAATATTGTTCCATGTTGAAGAAATCCGGCTTTAATACCGTCAATACTAATAGGCTGGCCTGGTATAATATCTTCAATATTAGAATAGTAGATTTCAGAAGTATTAACTACAGTAACTATTCCCGTTCCAACAACTTCAAAAATGTTTTGAGGGTTTATCAAAATTGCAGTATTTTCACCTATCCCAATTCCTTTGTCTGACATTTTTGAGCATAAAAACTGTGTCATTCTCCCAATTCTGCCCCTGGCAACAAAGTGAGTATCAATTGTAACATTTTCAATAAAACCAAATCCCCTGCTAAAATCAACAGTGCCTTTAATCAGCCCGTCATCATCGCCATCATAAGTCATAGGGTCGGCAGCAGCGGCAGCTCCTGCAGATGTACCTGCTATTGTAACGCCTTTTTTAAAAAAAAGACTTCTTATTTTATTCAACAGGGCGGATTCTTTTAGTGCCTGCACCAATCTAACCTGGTCGCCACCGGTAAAAAATATCATATCAGCTTTCTCTATTCCCTCAAGATACTTTGGTTCGTCAGCTTCAGCCTTATTCCTAATGTCAAAAACTTCTGTATTTGCCACTCCAAGGCTTTTAAATGCGTCCTGGTAGTCTTTACCACATTCAACAGGGTAGGAGGTTGCAGATGGAATAACGACTACATGTTTAGCATTATTGATATTTACTACACTTTTTAATACAATTTTTTTCTCTTTTCTGTCTTCAGCACCACCGATAAGTGCTAAAAACCCCTTTTTATCTGTATTTTTACTAAAGATATTCATGCTTATATATTTGATTTAAAATATATTAAATATAAAAATCACTTTATATTGATTATTTATGCTCTATATATTGTTTTGGATGTTTTTCTTTTACAATATTGTAATAAATATTTATCTATACATTAACATGCAAAAATAAATGTTTTTTTAAATCTAAATTTACGTAAAACCATGCTTTTAATTTGACTTTTCCACAACCTGTTGTTAATAAAAACTTTCAAAATATAAAAACAAAAACAGTTTTATACCAACCTAAAGACTTGCTTATGAGTATGTTGCATGCTTGCAATATTGTAAAACATTTTAAGCTATTAAAACAGCCACCTTACAATATCGTTAAAATTTGCAAATAATAAAAGAGAAAGCAGCAAAATCATTCCGATAGTTTGGGCATACTCCATAAATTTATCGCCGGGTTTTCTGCCTGCTATTATCTCATAAAGCAAAAACATTACATGTCCGCCATCTAAAGCAGGTATTGGCAATATATTCATAATTGCCAATATTACTGAAAGAAACGCTGTTATTGACCAAAAGTGCTGCCAATTCCATGAAGCTGAAAAGATACTGCCAATGGTTATAAAACCGCCGACGCTTTCCCTTGCTTTTACTTCAGGCCTGAAAAGTAATCTTAACTGACTTAAGTAATTTGTTGTTGTGCTGTATGTTTTTACTATGCCTGCCGGGATAGCCTGTATAAAGTTATATTCCCTGGTTTCAAATTCCAAAAAGTTAAAAGGGCTCTTAAATGCAACTCCAATAGTCAGGTTTTCCGGCACAAAAATATCCAATACAGTATCCTTTCCATCCCGGTTTACTAATAATGAAGTTTTTTGGTTGGGATAATTAACTATTGCACTTCTAAACTCCAGAAAACAAAATATTGAATCATTTCCTACCCCTTTAATTCTGTCGTTTTTCTTCAAGCCGTCTTTTTTAGCCTGGCTGTCTTCCGTAAAAGGCTGCACAACAAGCGGATGTCTTAGTTCAATAAAGTTTTCACCTTTATTTTTAATTAATTTACCAAAAAAATCAGAAGGAACTTTCAAGTCAATATATTCACTATTCCGCTTTACAGTTACTACATCAACATTGCCCAGAATAAATTCCATTTTAATATCAAAGTAATCATAAACCTCTTCATTGTTGAGAGCCACTATTAAGTCGCCATTTTTAAGCCCTATTTCCCTTCCTAATGAATCAGCAACAATACCATATTTAAGATTTTTGGCCGGCAAGTATTGCTCACCAACAAAAAACAGCATAAAAATATAGATAAATATTGCCAGCAAAATGTTTGCACCAACGCCACCAAGCATTATTAATAATCTTTGATAAGCAGGCTTAGACCTAAACTCCCATGGTTTAGGCGGTTTTTTCATTTGCTCTTTATCCATACTTTCATCTATCATTCCTGATATTTTCACATATCCGCCTAATGGCAGCCACCCCATACCATAAGTAGTTTCGCCCTTTTTAAATTTAAATAATGAAAACCACGGGTTAAAAAACAAGTAAAATTTTTCCACCCTTGTTTTAAATAATTTTGCAAAATAAAAATGGCCAAACTCATGTATAATTATCAATATTGATAATGCTAAGAAGAATTGTGCAGCTTTAATTAAAATTTCCATTTTCGTTCTTTATTATAAATTTATTTTTTATTTCTTTTTGTTTATCCGTGCAATTATTTCTTTAGTGTAAGCCCTTGCTTGCTTATCGGTTTCGAAAAAATCTTCATATTCAGGGCTTTTTATATAATAAGTTTTTTATATACTTTGTTCAATAATGTCAGGCATTATCGCAAAATTAATTTTGTCGTTGAGAAACTCCTCAACCACAACTTCGTTAGCAGCATTTAGGGCACAGGGAATATTGCCTCCTTTTTCCAAAGCTAAATAAGCAAGTTGTAAATTTTTAAAGTTTTCCAAATCCGGTTTTTCAAACGTAAAGTTTGGATACTCGAAGAAACTAAACCTGTTAAAATTATTTTTAAGCCTTTTGGGGTATGCCAGGGCATACTGAATGGGTAATTTCATGTCGGGCAGGCCCATTTGTGCTTTAATAGAGCCATCTTCAAACTGCACGGCTGAATGAATTATTGACTGTGGGTGCACCACTACTTCTATTTGGGATGGTTTAAGGTTAAACAACCATCGGGCTTCAATAACCTCAAGCCCTTTATTCATCAGGCTTGCAGAATCAATTGTTATTTTATTGCCCATATCCCATTTGGGATGTTTCAAAGCATCTTCCTTGGTAACGGTTTCCAGGAATTTTTTGTCTTTACCGCGAAAAGGGCCACCACTGGCCGTTAGAAATATTTTTTCAACGGGATTGTGTAATTCTCCTGCAAGACATTGAAAAATTGCTGAGTGCTCAGAATCAACCGGTAAAATAGCTGAGCCAGACTCTAAAGCCAGTTTAGTTACGATGCAACCGGCTACAACCAAACTTTCTTTATTTGCCAAAGCAATATTTTTACCGTTTTTTATTGCTTCAATAGTAGGCTCCAATCCTGAAATACCAACCATTGCAGTTATTACGAGGTCAATAGTATTAAAAGATACAACATCTTTTATTGATTCGCTTCCGGCGAATATTTTAATATCCTTATTTGGTAATTTCTCTTTTAGTTTAGCGTACAGGTTTTTGTTGCCTATTACAACGGCATTAGGAGAAAACTCAATTGCCTGCTTAATAAGTAAGTCAACATTGTTTTGAGCTGTTAGTATTTCAACATTAAAACTATCGGAATTTTGCCTTATTACATCAAGAGCCTGGGTACCGATAGAGCCGGTAGAACCCAATATTGCAATATTTTTCTTTTGATTATTAATCATTAAGCAGTTTAGGATTAAAATACTATGTAATCAACCGGGTTAACAGGATTGCCGTTATACCAAAGCTCAAAATGCAAGTGCGTACCTGTAGACAAATATCCTGATTCACCAATAATTGCAATTGCTTCTCCAGCTCTAACAAAGCTGCCTGTTGTTTTCAGTAAAGCACTGTTATGCTTATATACAGAAAGTAAGTTATTGCTGTGTTGAACGGCAATTGTATAGCCGGTATCAATTGTCCATGATGCAAATATTACCGTTCCGTCTAAAGTTGCTTTTATGGCTTCTTTAGGTCCTGCTACAATGTCAACACCATAATGATTTTCCGAAGGATTAAAATAGTTAGTTATTATACCCTTCAAAGGGGGAAAAAAAAAGTACTGATATATATCTGAATGATAAGAGCGTGGTTCTTCATCAATCCAGTATGTATATTGAGCTTGGGCTTCTATTTCACGCCTCAGCAAGGAGTCTTCTTTTGATCTTTGAAGCTCTTTTGGCGCAGCTTCATCAACCTTTTTTTTAATCGTATCAGGAAGCTCTTCAACAATTTCACGGCCTGAAATAATGTTTTGGATATTATGAATATATAAGTCTTTTCTTTTTAGCTCTAATTCAAGCGAATCCGCTTTATGATTTAGCTCCCGTAAGATTTGTCGTGTGTTAAAGTCGGCATAGCCCGGTATATACTCACGAAGTGGGGTGAATGCTATAATATATGTGGTTGCTACTATTAAAAATATGGCTAATGTTCCAAAAAAAACAAAGACGTTAAACCTTGATAACCTGAATGACAACTTTTCCTCAAATGTTTCATCATTCATCAACACCAACCTGTATTTGTCATGAATTTTGTTGAAAAATTTACGTTCCTTTTTTGTGCTTTTATCCATCAATCAAAAATATTTAATTCTCGTGAGATACTCCCTTGCAATTGTATATAAACGTTATTATTATGTAATGTGTTATTCAAAATAATTATGTAATTACAATTTTTTTTGCAAAAAATGATTTTTATAATAACCAGCAATGATTTGCTAAGGATTTATTACAAATACGATATACAGTTTCTGAATAATTAATTTGCAAATATCGTAATTAAAACTGTTTTGTGGAAATAACATATAAAGTTTTGCAAAATTATCCGGTGAGTTTAGGTGAAATATTTTGAATAATAATAAAGCTAATTGCAGACAGGCTGATCCCAAAGAAATTAGCATCCAGGTTGTATGGCAGGTCAATATTAATTATTATTAAAGTTAATGTAGTTAAGCCGCCTAAAACCATTGAAACAATAGCCGCCAAAACAGATGGTTTTTTCAGAAATATAAAACCTAAGACCGGAACTAACAATCCTGATACCATGAAAGCATATGAGTACAACATAAGTTCAAGCACATTTTCCATGAATGTTGCAAGGACAATTGCAATAGCTCCAATAATAAGAGTTACAAGTTGTGAAATTCGAATATTAAAACTTTTTTTCTTTTTTCTCCCACCCATTACGTCAGTAATAAAGTTACCTGATGCAGCCATAAGGCAGCTATCAGCTGTTGACATTATAGCAGAAAAGTAAGCAGACATCATAAGTCCCATAAGCCCCACAGGCAAAACAGTCCTTAAAAGAAGTGGTAATCCAAGTTCTGCGTCAATTTCTGTTCCGGCAGCATAGCCAATGCTTTCAAACATGCCCTGGTCAAATGCGATTTTTGCAAATAAGCCAAGTATTACGCCCATGAATGCCATTAGCGGCCATTCAAAAACACCGGCAATATACCATGCTTTTTTTGCTGTTTTTTTATCTTTACATGCATATATTCTTTGATACAATGTCATTCCAACAAACCATATAGGCAGTATTGTAATTAACCAGTTAAAAAGTTGCACAAAAGTAACATTGGTTAGTTTCAGCATTTCCGGTTTTACCGTTTGGCTTATTGCTTCCCAGCCTCCAATTTTATAATATCCTAAAGGAATGCCAATCAATATCAATCCACTCATAATAAGTATCCACTGAATTGTATCTGTATATATTACAGCTTTAATTCCACCAACAACAGTATAAACAACAGCAATAATGCCCATAACCAAAACAGCATGTTGCAGTGAAAGTGCCGGAAATGTTGCGGATGCAAGTTTTGCTCCTGCAAGAATTTGTGAGCTCGTGAAGCCAATATATCCAATAAGTGAAATTAATCCTGCGATGTATGCAACCCGGTAATTATAAAAATGGCTCAAAGCTTCAGGAAATGTTAAAAATGATTTTTTACTAGCTATAGGATATACTCTTGGTATAAGCAAAACTGCGCTAATCCAGGCACCCATTAACCCTGTAAACAGCATCCAGCTTCCTCATATTCCC
>PWND01000223.1 GCA_003557965.1 Bacteroidales bacterium
GGGGCATCTATTTCATCAGGATTGACTTTTGTGGCTAAAAACCCGGCATAAATTCGAGCTAAATCCAAATCATTTGGTAAGTCCAGAAATAAATCAGACTTATCATCTTTCCATTCAAGGTTTGATGTAAACCTTAAGTTTTTGTTCTTATCAATAAATAATTCGTGGGTTAAAGCATATGAACATGAACTGTGAATTGAAATTTTCGTAAACCATTCTTCAAAGTCATTTATTAATCTATCATTGGAAATAAGATTTAACCAAAGAAGGTGTTCATATCGATAAAGTTCAAACTTATGTGAATTGGCATTTATCAAATGATTAATGTATGCTTTAAGGGCATTTAGATTTTCATTATTCTCAATATATCTTAACTGTCCGCTCAGTATATAAATCCAACTTTCAGCACAAATCCACTCCCATTTTCTGGCAGGTAGGTTAGAATATCTACCTATCGGCGGATTTATTATGGCTTCATGCATCAAAGGAACAACAAAAGGAAGAAGTTCTTTTTGATCGGCAGGCTCAAAATAATTGTGATATTCCTGAATAATATCTAAAACGGGATTTTCAGCTACCTTATGTAGCTTACACAAGTTCTCAAATTTTTCAAGATTCTGTGGTTTGTCAAAGCACCTTGTATTATCCAAGAGTTTTTTGCTATTTTCTTTGCCAAGCGCTAACAACAAAGCCAATATTGCTGCAACCGAAGATGTGTGTTTTACGGCTGTTTTTGCAATATGCTCCTTGAATCTGCCAGGTTTCAGGATAGCAATAGCAAGCAGAGCCGCAGGATCTGTTTCACTGCAATCCTTCAGAAACCTTACCGCTATATTGCATTGGTTACGTACAGCCCATATTATAACACCAATCTGATTGTCGCGTATAAATTCATGTGCAAATCCCGTCAGTTCTTTATCATAATAGCAATCACGCAAAACATCATAGGACATTACTTTTTGGGGCTTTTCTAAAACATTTAGGCATTGAGCCAGGAATAATCTTTCAGGAGCATATTTTTCATGCGTATCGTCGTAATTTCTATGAGTAAACACCTTTTGTACAAGCCTGTCATCTCTGCTACCGGTACGTAATTTAACCAAATGAAGAATAATATATACATAATAATTGTAAGTAAACCAAAGTTCTTCAGAAATTAAGAATAATCGCAAAAAGCGGGCGAATTTTTCGCTCTTATACAATAAGGAAAACAGAGTAGGCATACCAAATACACCATGGGTATCTTTTAATGTTTCTTTTGCCACAAATTCAAACATTAGCTCAGGCTTTATATCCAATATCGTGGAATAAAATCTGTTTCTATCGATAAATTCCGGCAAGTTAATATCCCAGTCGATATTATCCGGGTATTTTGAGTTTATTACCATATCTGCCAAATTACTCTCCATCCTTCCACTGTTCGTAGTTGAAAACTCACATAGCAAAGAAGCAAGTTGCTTGTCATTTTTCTCCCTTGCCACAAAAGCAAGGATTTCCTCAACCAATGCCGGACATTTTTGAAGAATCAGACCAATATCTGCGCCTTCATCCGCCGGCCACAACCCTATGCGGTCCAGTAATGCTGTCCAATCGTCTTTATACTTACGGGCAGCTTTTGCCAGTTCATCATGCACATAATTTTCTATTTTATTGTTGTGTTTATTGTTTTCAATATAGTGTGTAATTTCCTCATCATAATTATTATTTACAGGAACTATTCCATCATCATACCAATACAGGCCACAAATATTATCGGGTTTGCCAAATAAAGTAAAACTAAGATTAAGAGATTCTGCCAACTCAGCACAATACTTGTCTATTTCCGCTTCCAATATATCATACTTAATATCCTCCGTTTTGTTATTGATATAAGTTTTAAAAGCAGCGATTTTAAGGTTTGAGGTAATTACCAGTAATTTTCTGGCTATCACACGCCCTTCTTCATCTGTTACGAAAATAACCTGCTTGTTTGCATCGTATGCATTAGTAATTACACTTTCTCTGTTGCCACCTGAACTCTTAATGCTCAGACATGTATCGAAATAACTTCCCATAAGAAAAACCCTGAAAGGGACGCTGGTAAAGGAAATACGTAACTTTATCCCATCCCATTCAATAAATCCTTCATTCTCTGATAACCATATCCCGGTATTAATATCAGTTTGTTGAACAGATTCAAGCCATTTTAAATTTAACCCTAAATGCTTTTTATAATGGGTGCCATGTTGCTGCCATATTGCCAATATTTCTTGATAAATAATTTTAGCTTTTCCACTTAAACCCATTGACCACCTTATAATATCAATGATCTCATGTAGCTTTATCCATTTTGGCTTATTACAGTGAAATTCATTTTTGAATACTTCATCCAATTCTTTTTCAACCAACAAATTTAAGGCATCCAAAGCCAAGCTTGACGCAACTTCTTCGGCTTTCCGCTGTATTTTCCTTTCAATCTTTAAGTTATGTTGCTGCAAATCGAGACTTCTATCATTATCTAATAGTTTAAACAATTTACTAAGGGAACCGGGGAAAGAATCCTTGTTATTTACTATTTTTTGATAGAAGATTACTCTCTTTAAATTAGCCTTCGTAACATCTGTAAAATAGCCAGGTATAATCTCTGGCATATTTACC
>PWND01000255.1 GCA_003557965.1 Bacteroidales bacterium
CAAGGTTATATAGAAAGCTGATAAAGGATAACTCAATATTCTCAAAAATTGATGCTTTTATTTCAGGTAGTATAGAACCGGGGCTGCTGATAATTAACGGGAGGATGTTAAAAAATGAAGGAATAGAATCTGCCGAGAAAGAAATTTTTCAAATATTAAATCAGATAAAGTTAAATGATGTAAAAGAGGATGAGCTGCAAAAGGTAAAAAACAAAATAGAAGTTGCTAATGCTTATGCTGATATCAACGTGCTTTCAAAAGCAATGAACTTAGCTTATTTTGAATACCTTGGTGATGCAAACTTAATTAACCTGCAAAATGAGCAGTACTTTTCTGTGTCAACAGATGATATCAGTAGAATTGCTAATGATACATTCACACTTAATAATACTTCTGTAATTCATTATTGTGCTAAAAAATAATTTTGAAAAACTAACATATTCATAAAACCACTTTATGTTGTATAAAAAACAAATACATGGCATTTCAGAAGATGATAATATTGTTGATATTAAGCATGATAGCTTTAATTTATCAAATGGGTTAGATGTTTATCATATAAACAAACCAAACCAGGATCTTGTAAAAATAGAGTTTTTGTTTTATGCAGGCAGCTTTTTTCAGCCAAAAAAACTCATATCAGCATTAACCACAAGCATGCTTAGAGAAGGTACACGTAACAAAACTTCTGCTGAAATTGCTCAAATAATGGATTATTATGGAACTCATATAAACTTTGAGCCCCAAAAGGACTTTATTTCAATCAGCTTGTTTGTACTCGAAAAATTTATTGAGCCTGTTTGCATACTACTTGAAGAAATCTTAAAAGAAGCTGTATTTCCGGAAGATGAACTTGAGAAATTATTGGAAAACTTAAAAAAGCAGCATATTGTCAATATGGAAAAAGTGATAAATATAGCAAGAATGAATTTTAGCAGCCTGATATTTGGTGAGGATCACCCTTATGGCAGGTTGTTGAAATTAAGCGACTTTGAAAATGTTGGTAAAAATGATTTATGTGACTTTCATAAAAAATATATTAATGCAAGCAATTCTTTTTGCATAATTGCAGGTGGCTCTTCCGGGAAAATTATCCCTGTTATTGAAAAATGTTTTGGGCAAAATGACTGGACAGGAAGTAGCCTGAAAAACTATCAATATGAAAATGTAAAACTGCCAAAACCTGAAAAAAAGTTTATTCATAAACCCAAAGTTGTTCAATCTGCAATAAGAATAGGGAAAGTCTGCCCGGGTATTAATCATCCGGATTATAATTTACTTATTATCGCTAATTTTGTTTTGGGTGGCTTTTTTGGCTCCCGCCTTATGAAGAAAATAAGGCAAGAAAAAGGATATACTTATGGAATAAACAGTTCTGTTGTTTCGTTAATTAATAGTGCTTATTTTTTTATTTCTACACAAGTAGGTGTTGATGTTTGCAAACCCGCTTTAAATGAAATATATAAAGAAATAGAATTGTTGAGAAAAGAAACAATATCCAAGGAAGAGCTTGATATGGTAAAAAATTATCTTTACGGAACGCTTTTACGTTCATTCGATGGAGTGTTTGCCCAGGCTGACAGGCTTAAAGAATTAGTAGCCTTTAAACTCAACAACTCTTATTTTGTAAATTTAAAAAATACTCTTAAAGAAATAAACGGAGATGATATTTCTGAAATGTTAAATATGTATTTAAACGAAAATAGCATGTCAGAGCTTGTTGTAGGCGAAAAGGCTTTATGATAATTTATGCTAAAAATATAAAATATAGAAACAGTCAATTTTTTGCTATGCTGTTTTTTATGCTGCTTTTATGCTTTATGACAAGTATGAGTGTTAAAGGATATGCTTCCTCTTTATCAATAGACTCGGTTAGTGTTAATCATGAAAATGGCTCTGTGATAATTGCATGGACATTAGATACTGATGAATCTAATGGAACAATCGAAGTGCACCGCAGGCTTATCTCAGGAGGATATGGCAGGATTGCTACTTTGCCGATTAATGCAACAAACTTTTCTGATAATGGGGCTAATGCTAATTTAATGTCTTATTCGTATTATATAGTTGCATTGGATGAAAACGAAAGCACGCTTGCTGTTAGTAATACTCACCAAACTTCATTCATGGAAAGCCCCGTTGTTGATGTTTGTGACAAGCAAATATTCATTGAGTGGGAAATGTATGATGTTACTACTTCTTATGGAGAGCCGGTTCAATTACCAATTCCTTTTGACCAGGCTAAGATATGGATTAATACCGATGCCAACAACTGGCAAATGATTGACATAGTTGATACACAGGTTAATAACTATCAGATTGATGTTTTTGAATCAGGGAATTATTGCTTCTACGTTCAATATCTGGATTCAAATACCGGTATTACTTCATCCTCAAATATTAATTGTACAGATGCAGAAATACTTGAAGAACCTGAATTTGCTTATATCAAAAATGTAGATGTATTGGATGCCGATAGGATAAATATTAAGTTTTTTGCAGATGATAACGTTGTTAATCCGGGTTATGTGTTGTGGCGTTCTTCAAGTACAACTAATGACTATATAGCTGTTGATACCGTTTTTTCTGAAAGCGAACTGCTTACTTTTTCTGACCACGGTGATGTTAATACAGTTAATAATAGCTACTTGTATAAAGTAGAAGTATTGGATAGTTGCCTGATTTCTAATTTATATAGCAATGTAGCTAACTCAATATTGCTAAAATCTAATATTTCTGGAAAGTTGGAAAATGAAATTGAGTGGACACATTATTCGGGATGGGAATATGGCGTTGAGAAGTATGTAATTTATAGAAAAGCACCACAGGAAACGGATTTTTCTATTATTGGAGAAGTATCCGGAAATATTAACTATTTCAGAGACTATCTGTCGCTGGATGAAATATCTGGTGAGACTTCTAAAGTGCATTATTATGTGGTTGCTGTGGAAAGTGATGCCAACTATTTTGGCTTTAAAAGTGAAAGCATTTCAAATACTACATTTGTTTTGAGAGAACCAGAAGTATTTATTCCTAACGCATTTAAGCCAAAAAGCTTAATTGAAAAAAACAGGTACTTTAAGCCGGAGTTTGGGTTTTTCAAACCTCAAAACTATGAATTAATTATTCTTAACAGGTGGGGAAGTGTTATTTTTAATACAAATGATTATAATTCTGCCTGGGATGGTAAGATAAACAATAATATCGCTGAGGCAGGAACCTATTTATATATAATTAGATGGGAAAATGCAAATGGTGAAGCATTTGAACGAAAAGGCGTTGTTAATTTAATAAAATAGTGCTATGCAATTATATTTATTATCGCTGACTATGAGTAATTTTTCATAATTTTGCACTTAATTTTAAACCATGCAATATGCAAAAAGATTCAAATAAAGTTGTTGGAGAAGGATTTACCTATGATGATGTTCTTCTTATTCCTGCATACTCTGAAGTTATGCCCAGGGATGTTGATACAAGCACTTTCTTTTCCCGGAATATAAAAATAAATATCCCCGTTGTTTCAGCAGCAATGGATACAGTTACTGAATCAAGAATGGCGATATCAATGGCCCAGGAAGGAGGGATAGGAGTCCTGCACAAGAATATGAGCATTGAAGAACAAGCTATTAAAGTGCTTAAAGTAAAGCGCTCAGAAAATGGTATGATTATAGACCCCATAACTCTGCATGAAGATGCTTTAATAAAAGATGCATTGAGTATTATGGAGGAATATAAAATTGGAGGTATTCCAGTAGTAAATGACGATAATAAATTGATGGGAATTGTTACTAACAGGGATTTAAGGTTTGAAAAAGAACTGGAAAAACCTATCGCTGATGTAATGACACGTGAAAAGCTTATTACAACCTCTGAATTTGTTGACTTCGAAGTTGCTGAAGAAATTTTACAGGCTCATAAAATAGAAAAATTACCTGTAGTTGATAAAGAGTACAAGTTGATAGGGCTCATTACTTATAAAGATATTATTAAGATTAAAGAAAGGCCGAATGCATGCAAAGATGAGAGAGGGCGCTTAAGAGTTGCTGCAGCAGTTGGTGTTACTCCCGATACATTAGAAAGAGTTTATGAGTTGGTTCGCTCAGGCGTTGATGCAGTTGTTGTTGATACCGCTCACGGGCACTCAAAGGCTGTAATTGATATGGTAGCAAAAATAAAAAAAGAATATCCCCAACTTGATGTTGTGGGTGGAAATGTTGCTACACCTGAAGCAGCTCTGCATCTCGTTAAAGCAGGTGCAGATGGTATTAAGGTAGGTATTGGGCCGGGGTCTATATGTACTACCAGGATAGTTACAGGTGTGGGTGTGCCACAGTTTTCGGCTGTACTTAAAGTAGCTGAAGCACTTAAAAATTATAATATACCTATAATTGCTGATGGCGGGATAAGGCATACCGGTGATATTGTTAAAGCAATAGCCGGAGGTGCATATTCTATTATGGCAGGCTCTTTTTTCGCTGGTGTTGAGGAATCACCCGGTGAAACTATTATATATGAAGGAAGAAAATATAAAACATACAGAGGAATGGGCTCAATTGAAGCCATGGCACAAGGGTCCAAAGACAGATACTTTCAGGATGTTGAAGATGATATTAAAAAATTAGTCCCCGAAGGTATTGTCGGTAGAGTACCATATAAAGGAACTCTTTCTGAAGTTATCCACCAAATGGTAGGTGGGCTCAGGGCTGGTATGGGATACTGCGGTGCTGAAAATATTGAAGCATTGCAAAAAGCTCAGTTTTTAAGAATTACCAATTCCGGAATAAAAGAAAGCCATGTTCATGACGTTACTATTACACATGAAGCACCTAATTATTCAAGATAATTATTGTATAACTTAAATGTCGTATAAAATCTCAGGCAAAATGATAACTAAAACTTTTTTTCTTATAGCATTAATACAATTCTTTTTTGTTAATTGTTATGCGAATACTAACAACTCCGATTATCTTATTAAGATTAATGATAAAAAGATTACCAAAGATGAATTCATTAGAGTTTATGAAAAAAACAATATTGATGTCCAAACCGGCCAGAAAAGTGTTGAAGATTACATGGAGTTGTATATTAACTTCAAACTCAAGGTTGTTGAAGCTTTAAACCTTGGGCTTGATACTACTGTTGCTTTTAAGCAGGAGCTTGAAAAATACAGGCAGCAACTTGCAGAACCATATCTTAATGACAAAAAAGTTACTGAAAAACTTATTAAGGAAGCTTACGAAAGAATGAAATATGAGCTCAGGGCTTCTCATATTTTGATCCAGGTCCCGGAATATGCTTTGCCTGAAGACACGCTGAAAGCATTCAATAAAATTAAAAAAATCAGGGAAAAGGCTATAGCAGGTGAACCCTTCGAAGACTTAGCCGTGCAATACTCCGATGATCCTTCAGCAAAGGGAACTCCTGCATCTCCTGGAAATAAAGGCGACGTGAGATATTTCTCTGCTTTCAATATGGCTTATCCTTTCGAAACTATGGCTTATAATACTCCAGTAGGTGAAATATCTGATATTGTAAGAACATCATTCGGATATCATATAATTAAAGTCGTTGACAGAATACCTGCAATGGGGCAGATAAATGCAGCTCATATTATGATAGCTTCCACTCAAAACGACGATGAGAATGAAGCTAAAAATGCTGAACTGAAAATTAATGAAATACATCAAAAGCTGATTGAAGGAGAAGATTTTAGCAAATTGGCAGAACAGTTTTCTGATGATAAAGGCTCTGCTGCCAGGGGTGGAAGTATACCACCTTTTACTGCTAACAGGATGATTCCTGAAATTGTAAAAGAACTGGCAAATCTTGATGAAAGCGGCCAATTTACAAAACCAATTAAAACTAACTTTGGATGGCATATTTTTAAATTGCACGATAAATCAGGAATTAGAGAATTTGAAGATATGTATCCTGAAATAAAAGCAAGGGTAGCCCGCGATATAAGGTCACAGATAGGCCAAGGTGTGGTTATTGAAAGGCTGAAAGATGAATATGACTTTAAACAATATTCGGAAAACCTCAAGCCTTTTTATGAAGTTGTTGATGAATCAATATTTCAGGCTAATTGGGATATAAAGAATGCAGAAGAACTGGATAAAGTATTATTTTCTTTTGCTGGAAATGATTATACTCAAAAAAACTTTGCCGAATATTTATATAATAACCAGGTTGCCAGAAATCCTGAAAGCATTCATGCTTTTATTAAAGGCAGGTATACAGCTTTTGTGAATAAATCAATAATTGATTATGAAAATTCTGTTTTGAAAGAGAAATATCCGGAATTTAAACACATTTATAATGAATACCATGATGGAATATTACTTTTCGAAATAACAGATAAAAAAGTATGGTCTAAAGCTATGAATGATACCACAGGCTTGGAAAAGTTTTATAATAATAATATTGAAAACTATAAGTGGGATAATAGAATAAATGCAGTTATTTTTCAATTTAATGATGAAGATATTTCCAGTTCTCTTAGAAGAGATATCAGAAGAGCTGCCAGAAGAGGGGGCGACTATGATGCTATCCTTGAAAAGTATAATGCTAAATCACTTTTAAATATTACTGCATCAAAAGCTTTGTATGAAAAACATGACCACCCTGTTTTAAAAGAAATAGAATGGGAAGAAGGAGTTAGCCCTGTTATAGAATTTGATGGTTCATACTTTATTATTAATATAATAGAGGTACTTGAACCGGAATATAAACGGCTTGAACAAATCAGGGGGCTTGTTATTGCTGACTATCAATCATACCTGGAAAAAGTGTGGGTTGAATACTTGAAAGATAAATATAATGTTGTTATTAATGATAAAGCTTTGGTTGAAGTGCTTGAAAGGTATAAGTAGCTTCTTAATTATTGAATATTATAAACCTGAAAGTATTAAATGAAGTCAGAAGAAAAGTTATTCGTGACGTTCTGCCTGCTCACTAAAAATAAATAATAAACAGATGAAGTATAAAATAGCGATTTTTTTAATATTTGGCATTTGTCTTGGTAGCTGTAATTTTTTTGGAGATAAAGAAACTGAGGATGAAGTTATTGCAAGGGCATTTAATGAATATTTGTATAAGCATGAAATAGATAACATACTTGAACCAGGCACATCTTATGAGGATAGCGCTATTATTGTGAAAAGATATTTAGATACATGGGTTCGACAACAAGTATTGCTAAATGCTGCTAGGAATTACCTTACCGAAGAACAAATGAACTTTGATAAAAAGATTGAAGACTATCTAAACTCTTTAGTGATTTTTACCTTTGAAAAAGAGTATATCAATAATAACCTTGATACTGTTGTAAGCCTCGATGAGATTGCAGATTATTATGAGCAATACAAAGACGACTTCAAGCTGAAAGACAATATTGTGCAGGCATCATACATAAAATTATCTAAAGATGCTCCTGACCAAAATACTACAAGAAACCTTATTAGGTCTGATGACCCGGAAGACCTGATGCAACTTGAAGAGTATTGTGTGCAAAATGCTGCTGCTTATTTTATTGACAATGAATCATGGTTGATTTTTAACCAACTCCTCAGAAATATACCTTTAGAGGTATCTAACCAGGAGCAATTTTTAAGAAATAATAAGCTGGTGGAAATAACAGATGATTTCTACCGTTACTTTATCTATATTAATGATTATAAACTTAAGGAAAGCATTTCGCCACTTTCTTTTGAAAAAGACAACATTCGTAATATTATTATTAACAAAAGAAAGCATGACTTGATTAGTAGATATAGAAATGAATTATATCGGTCGGCTGTTAAGAATAATAGTTTTGAAGTTTATAATTAATTTTTAAATCACTGGTTTTTAATAATAAAATAGAAAAAACTTTGAAATGGTAAAATCAATTTTTTTATTCCTCTCAATAACAATAGGATTAACTATTCTGAAAACTTCGGTAAGCACTTACTCTCAGGATAAAGTTCCTATTGATAAAATTGTAGCAGTAGTTGGAAACTCAGCAGTTCTTGAGTCAGAACTTATTGCTGAAATGATGCAATTTGAGGCCCAGGGTATTTCGCTTGGCGACAATCCTATGTGCGAGCTTTTAAACGATGTTTTATACCAAAAACTTCTTTATAATCAAGCTGTTGTAGATAGTGTTGAAGTATCAGAAGCGCAGGTTGAACAAGAACTGGAAAGAAGAATCAGGTTCTTTATTCAGCAAATCGGTTCAAGAGAAAGGCTGGAAGAATATTATGGAATGAGTATAGAAGAAATAAAAGACGATTTCAGGGATATGATTAGAGAGCAGCTTGTTAGTCAGTCAATGGAAAGAGTAATTAGCGAAGGCGTGAGAGCTACTCCTTCTGAAGTCAGAGCTTTCTATAATAGCCTGCCCGAAGATAGTATTCCTATTGTAGAAATGGAATTGCAACTTGCTCATATCGTCAGGAAACCACCGGTTAGAGAAGAAGAAATTCAAAGAGTAAAACAAAGTCTTACTGAATACAGGGAAAGAGTTCTACAAGGAGAACGGTTTAGTACGCTGGCTATTTTATACTCTGAAGACCCTGGCTCAGCCAGAAGGGGAGGTGAACTGGGATTTTATGGCAGAGGTGAACTTTTTCCTGAATTTGAAGCAGTGGCCTTTGGCCTCAGGCCGGGAGAAGTATCGGAAATAGTTGAAACACAAGCCGGATTTCATATTATTCAACTTATAGAACGTAGAGGTGAGATGGTTAACGTAAGACATATCCTGCTGCAACCAAGAGTTTTGTCGTCTGATATTCAAAAAGTAAGAAACGAACTTGATAGTATCAGAAACCTGGTACTTAACAATGAAATGTCTTTTGCTGAAGCAGCACTGGAATTTTCCGAACACCCAAGCAAAACTAACAGAGGAGTTATGATTAATCCTTATACCGGAACAAACAGGTTTAAAAGTGATGAGATGGAGCCCAGACTGTTTTTTAAACTAAATGAAATGGAAGTTGACCAAATAACAGAACCTATGCCTAAGCAAACGGAAGATGGGAAGGAGGCTTTTAGGATTATTAAAATTATTGACAGAAGAGAACCACAAAAAGCTTCACTTTCACAGGATTATGACTATATTCAAAAAATTGTCTTGAACAAGAAAAGGCATAAGGTTATTAAAGAATGGATAAATGATAAAATCCCCTCAACTTACATATATATTCATCCGAAATACCAGGATTGTGAATTCGAAATTAACTGGTTAAAAAACTAATTACTATTTATTAAAGAGAATTTTTTATGGAGAAGTTTAAATCTGATGTAGAAGCACTTGATTACTTTAATGAAAAATATAATATTCTGAAAAGTGAAATCGGGAAAGTTATTGTAGGCCAGGATGATGTAATAAAGAATGTAATTATTTCTATTTTTTCCAAAGGACACTGTTTGCTCGTTGGTGTGCCGGGGTTGGCAAAAACTCTTTTGGTGAATACTATTGCAAATGTTTTAGGGCTAAAGTTCAGTAGAATACAATTTACACCTGATCTTATGCCATCTGATATTATTGGAACAGAAATCCTTGATGAAACCAGAAACTTCAGGTTTGTTAAAGGCCCCTTGTTTGCTAATATCCTTTTAGCAGATGAAATAAACAGAACCCCGCCTAAAACTCAATCAGCACTCCTGGAAGCTATGCAGGAAAGGGCTGTTACTGCAGGTGGTAAAACTTATAAACTTGAAGATCCTTTTTTTGTTCTGGCAACACAAAACCCTATAGAGCAAGAAGGTACATATCCACTACCGGAAGCACAGCTTGACAGATTTATGCTTAATGTTTACCTTGATTATCCCTCGCTGGAGCAAGAAATTCAAGTAGTAAAAAACACCACAGGCTCCGAAGAACTGGATGTTAATGTTGTTCTTAGCGCAGAAGAAATTATTTACTTTCAAAACCTGGTACGCAGAATACCAGTACCTGATAATGTAATTGAATATGCTGTTGGACTTACTGCGAAAACAAGGCCAGGGAACAACATGGCTGGTAAAATGGCTAATGATTTTATAAATTGGGGTGCAGGCCCGCGTGCCAGCCAATATCTTATAATGGGAGCAAAATGCCATGCAGCAATATCAGGGAAGTACTCCCCTGATATTGAGGATGTTAATGCAATAGCATATTCTATTTTAAGACATAGAATAGTTAGGAATTATATTGCCGAAGCAGAAGGAGTATCTACAGACAAAATTGTCGAAAATTTGATTAGCTAAAAAATATCAAATTTTTAATTTTTTTTTTAGCATTAAAAAAAAATTGCTATATTTGTAGTCCAATTTACTTTTGATCTTTTTAATTTTATTTCCATAAAAAGATTTTCGCAATCTTCACATTGGTACACAACAACTTGGGTTTTTTATTTTATAAATTTAATAAAAAAGTCATGTAATTCTTGTTGAAAAGAAAAAAGTGTTTACCTTTGCACTCCCCAAATAGAGGAACTGTTTTTTTTGGGGTGATTTTAAGAAAGAGTAAAAAAGGTCTTTGAATAACTGATAACCAAGATA
>PWND01000157.1 GCA_003557965.1 Bacteroidales bacterium
CCAATGGTTAAGCTGACAACTTTCCTTGAAGATGGCACAATTGAAATAGCACCGCTGGCTTTTATGAGAGGAAGGACCCTTGACAATGCTTTTGCCATTCTTGACGAAGCACAAAACGCGACCGAAAACCAGCTCAAAATGTTTCTCACAAGAATGGGGAAATCAGCAAAATTTATTATTACAGGTGATATTACTCAAATAGACCTGCCCAAAAATCAAACATCAGGATTAATTACATCTGTAAAAATATTGAAAAACATTAAGGGAATAGACTTCGTATTCCTTGGTGATAAAGATGTAATAAGACATCCGCTAGTTAATAAGATAATTGATGCTTATGAGGTGAAAGGCAGTGAGCAGGAGCATAGGGCATAGGGCATAGAGCTTAGGGCATAGGGCATAGAGCAATTAGAAACTAAGAGAACTATGAACTAAGAGAACTAAGAGGACTAAGGGAACTGAGGGAACTGAGGCAACTGAGGGAACTGAGGGAAATATGAGACTAAGAGACTAAGAGACTAAGAGAACTGAGGGAACTGGGAGAACTAAGAGAACTGGAAATAAGAGAACTGAGGGAACTGGGAAAGATGGTAGATGATAATTAGATACGGAAAGAACTCTGTGCAACTCTACGGTTTGAATATTTTTTTAATTTAAATTTTAATCAATAAAACAAATGAACAACGACGCATTAATAAAAACAAAATTCAATTTTCCGGACCAGACAAATAAATATGAGGGGAAAGTACGAGATGTATATACAATTAAAAGTCATCTTATGCTCATGGTTGTAACTGACCGCATATCGGCTTTTGACGTGGTGCTTCCGAAAGGCATTCCTTTCAAGGGGCAGGTGCTCAATCAAATAGCCGCCAGATTTCTTGATGCTACTGCCGATATTGTGCCAAACTGGAAAATTGACACTCCTGACCCTATGGTAACTGCAGGATTAAAATGTGAGCCTTTTATGATTGAGATGGTGATTAGAGGGTATCTTACCGGACATGCGTGGCGTGAATACAGGTCGGGGAAAAGACAGATTTGCGGAATACCATTACCTGAAGGAATGAAAGAAAATGAAAAATTCTCTGAACCAATCATCACCCCTACCACAAAGGCAACATCAGGGCATGATGAAGACATTTCCAGGGAAGATATAATTAAAAATGGCATTGTTAGTGAAAGTGATTATCAAAAACTTGAAGAATATACCAGCAAACTCTTTGAAAGAGGGCAAAAATATGCAGCTGAAAGAGGCCTGATACTTGTAGACACCAAGTATGAATTTGGCCAAGTTGATGGAAGAATATATCTGATAGACGAAATACATACACCCGATTCATCAAGGTATTTCTATGCAGATGGCTATGAGCAGCGACTCAAAAATAACGAACCGCAAAAACAGCTATCAAAAGAGTTTGTGAGGGAATGGCTGATAGAAAATGACTTCCAGGGCAAAGAAGGACAACAGATACCGGAAATGTCTGATGATTTTTTAACACAAGTTTCTGAGCGATATATTGAGCTTTATGAAAAAATTATAGGCGAAAAGTTCATAAAATCAGACTCGTCAAACACAGCAAAACGTATTGAAGAGAATTGTATGGCGTTTTTGAAATGTAAAGAGATTAAGGATTATTAAAGGTCAATGCCTCTCGCTTTGCCTTTTTCGAAGTTTGCCCCAGAGCAAAGGGATTTAGCTTCGCTGCTACTTCGTGGTATAACTCCGCTTTATACCAAAACTACCATAAAAGCCAACGAGATTTCTCACAAAATAATTTTAACCAAACCAAAGATTATCAGTCAACTAATGCCAAAAGCAAAAATATTAATCAAATTTAATATTGGCTTTGGCAAAGTTATTGTTCCTTGGAAAATGATTTAAAGTCAATAAAATACAACCAATTAAGACTTTTTACGTACAATCTGTAAGATAATTAATAACTTAATCTAAATATAATTACGTAGAAATACTTATAAAAACGCAAATAATAATCCGTATTTTGTAAACGTATGCAACTCGTTGCATGAGTTTTAATTGTATTTTTGTATCTTAATCAGGCTTAATGGTTTAAATATATATTTTGATACAAACTATTTAATTTAATAATTAAATAAATTTCTTATGAACCGAATTCTATTTTCTTATCTGATACTCGCTTGCCTTTTGTTTTTATTATCATTCAAAGCAGCAGCGCAAGAAATCCCACTACAGTTTGAGTCCGTTGAAATACAACATGTTTCGGCTTATGGAGGGGATGATGGAAGTATAACCATATCTGTTACCGGCGGTGAAGCTCCATATGAATATATAATTGAAAAGTTTTCTCCACCAGTTTATGACTGGCATATTACAAAAGAAACATCTTTCACTTTTCCCAACAGAACAGCTGTTAAAGCAGGTACCTATTTTATTTTGGTTATTGATAATAATGGAAATAGAATTGAAACAAAAACTATTGTCAACCAACCTGAACCTGGCGAAATATTTAAAACAGAAGAATCTAAACAAAAAACGCTTACAAAAAATGAAATATACGAAATAACTACGAAAGGTCATTGCGCAGATTTTATTGTTGACATTTATGACGGACCAATGCTTGTTTGTGAAGGAG